>DATLFN010000042.1 GCA_035540975.1 Acidimicrobiales bacterium | reverse complement strand
GCATCTGGCCGAGCAGGATCCCGGCGAACAGCCCGTTGCCGCCGAAGAATCCGCCACCGCCCCAACCGCCGCCGAAGCCGGAATAGACGGGCCGCCGCTCGTCGTCGAGCTCGACGGCCGGCTCCCCGTAGGGGCCGGGGCGGGTGAGCTCGGCCGGTGGCGGAGGCGGCGGGTCGCCCCGCACGATGGCCCGGGCCCGGGCCACGGCGTATGCCCCCTCGGCCAGGGCCCGGCGCACGCGGGGGATGTCGTCGGGCGAGTCGACGGCGTCGATCGCCACCTGGGCCCAGCGGTAGCGGGCCACGCCCGCCTCGTAGTCTTCGCGGGAGTCGGGGGAGATGGCGACGTCGTCCTCGAGCCGCATCACGTCGTCGGCCAGGACGGCCAGCTCGGCCCGCAGGTCCTCCCGGTCGCCCTCCATGGCGGCCAGGGTCGCCGACACCTCCCTGCGCCGCCTGCTCATCGCCCACAGCCCCCCTCCGACGGCGCCGCCCACCAGCAGCAGGGGCAGGACGGACGACCCGCCTTCGCCCGACGAGGGCGACTCGGTCGCCGGCGCCTCCGACCCGGCGGGGTCCCCGGCGAAGGCGTCGACCCGGGCCACGAACGCCTCGAGCACCGCCGCCGTGCCGTTGTCGCGCTCGGCCTGGAACGCCGACGTGGCCAGCGAGCCGGCGACGCCGGCGGGCAGGTCGTTGCTGGCGGCGCGGAAGCCCTGCCCGGTCACCACGGCGTAGGTGCCCCGCAGGCCGGTCGCCTCCCCCAGCGACGAGGGCAGCCGGTCCAGCCCTCCCGCCTCGTCGGCGGCGGCGTCGGGGAGCACGGCCACGAACACCGGCCGCCCGGCGGACCCTATGCGCCGGCGCAGCTCGGAGGCGTCACCCTCGGACAGCGACCGGGCCGGCTCGGCGTCGGGGGAGACGTACACCGGGTCCCGGCGCAGCTCACCGGCCGCCTGGTCGAGCAGCGGCCCGACGGCGGCCACGGCGACGGCGAACACCAGCGACGCCACGGTCATGGCGGTGTCGTACCCACCGTCCGCCCCGTCCAGCCGGGGCGGCGGGCTCGGTCAGCCGGCGTCGGCCACCAGGGCGAGCATGGGACCGGACGGAAGCGGCGGGGTGATGAAGAACCCCTGGGCCAAGTCGCACCCGAGCCGGCGGACCTCGGGCAGCTGGTCGGGCGTCTCCACGCCCTCGGCCAGCACGGCCAGGCCCAGGGCCGGCGCCATGCCGGCGGCGGCGGCCACGATGGAGGCGTCGTGGCCGGGGCCGTTCAGCCCCGCCACGAAGGCGCGGTCCACCTTCAAGGCGTCGAGCGGGACTCCCGCAGGTGGCGGATCGAGGAGTAGCCGGTCCCGAAGTCGTCCATCGACAGGTGGATGCCGAGCGCCCGCAGCCGGGACAGCACCTCGTGGAAGTGGTCCACGTCGTCCATCACGACCGTCTCGGTCACCTCGAGCTGGAGCATCGAGGCGTCGACGCCGGTGCGTCGGAGGACGTCGGCCACGGTGCCGACCAGCGACGGCACCAGCATCTGGCGGGCCGACAGGTCACCGAGACCCACAGCGGCGGGCCCCCCGGCCTGGCGGCGCGCCACCGGGCTGCCTGGCGGCAGGCCTGCTCGATGACCCACGAGCCGATGGGGACGATCTGGCCCGTCTCCTCGGCCGTGCGCACGAAGCGGCTCGGCGGGGCCTCACCCCATACCGGGTGGCGCCAGCGGAGGAGGGCCACGGCGCCGTCCCGGAGCGAGACCACCGGCTGGTCGACGACCGACGTCTCGTCGCGCTCGCAGAGCGCCGGCGACCTCCAGGCGGTGGTCGGCCCGGTGGCGCAGGATCTGGTCGAACATCTCGACGTGCCCCCGCCCGGTCTCCTTGGCGCGGTACATGGCGGTGTCGGTGTCGCGCAGGAGGCAGTCGGCCGTCGCCTCGGAACCGGCCACGGCCACGCCGAGGCTCACGGTGACCGACAGCTCGAGGCCGTCCAGCTCGATCGGCTCGGCGATGCACCCGAGAAGGCGCTCGCTCAGCCGGACGGCATCCTCCCCGGAGAGGTCCTCGCCCATCACCACGAACTCGTCGCCGCCGAAGCGGGCGACGGTGTCGCTCGGGCGGACCACCGACCGCAGGCGGCGGGCCAGCGCCACCAGCAGCTGGTCGCCGGCGGCGTGGCCGCGGCCGTCGTTGACGACCTTGAAGTGGCCGACGTCGAGGAACAGCACGCCCAGCATCGACCCCGTGCGCCGGCCCCGCTGGAGGGCCTGGTCCAGCCGGTCGACCAGCAGAGCCCGGTTGGGGAGGCCGGTGAGGCGTCGTGCATGGCCTGGTAGGTGAGGGCGTCCTCGTTCTCCGTGCGGGAGGTGACGTCGCGGATGAAGGTCATGGACAGCAGGCCCTCGGCCGTCTCGAGGCCGCTGAGGGGGATGTCGACGGGGAGCTCGGTGACGTCCTCGCGGCGGCCGGACAACTCCAGCCCGGCGCCCATGACGCGCGACGTCGGCTCCCGCAGGTAGCGCTCCCGGTGGCCGACGTGGGCTCGGCGCAGATGCCCGGGGAGCAGGATCTCCACGAGCTGGCCGACCAGCTCGTCCCGGGAGTGCCGAACAGCCGCTCGGTCTGGCCGTTGACCAGCACCGTGACGCCGTCGGCGTCGGCGATCACCGCCGCGTCGGGCGCCGATCGAGGAGGGCCCGGAAGCGGGCCTCGCTGCGGCGGACCCGGGCCTCGCTCGCCTGGCGGGCGGTGACGTCGCGGAGAAAGGCCATGGCCAGGGTGCCCGAGGGCGTCTCGATGACGCTGAGGGAGGCTTCGACCGGGACTCCGAGCCGTCCCGGCGCATCGCGGTGATCTCCCGCTCGGGCCGTTCATCGGCGCCCCGGTCCCACCCAGAAAGCCCTGGCGGTGGTCGACGTGCCCGCTCCGGAACCGCACCGGGACGAGCACTTCGACCGGCTGGCCTTCGAGCTCCTCGCGGCGGTAGCCGAAGAGGCGCTCGGTCTGGCTGTTGACCAGGACCATGCGCCCGCCGGCATCGGCGACCACGGCGGCGTCGGGCGCCGAGTCGAGCAGGACGACGAACAGGTCGCCGGCGTCGTCCAGAGGCGCGAACGGCGGGAGTGGGGGCCCCTCCGTCGGGACGAGGGTGAGGGCGGCGCTACGGTGCCCGGTGTGACGGCCCATGCCGCTTCAGTCGACGCGTGGCGCCGATCCCAAAGGTGTCGCGGGGACTGATTCGGGGAGGCTGCCCGGGCCCGCCTGACCGGTCCCGCGGGTGGTTCGCCGGGTTGGTTCGCCGGGTTGGTTCGGCGGCGGGTTCAGCCGGTGGTCAGCGGCCGGCCCGCCGGCGGCGCCGGGACGCCGGGCGCTCGGGGAGGAACCCGTCCGCCGCCCGGTGGGCGTAGGGCGTGAACAGGTCACCGGCGACGAAACGATCGCGCACGGCGGCCACCGTGGCGGGGGCGGGGCGGTAGCGGACGTTGAAGTACGTCTCGGTCTGGATGCGCAGCTCGTCGACGCCCATGTCCGACAGGGCGCAGCCCATGTCCTCGATCATCTCCCCGTTGCCCACCAGGTAGAAGTGCTTGTCGCCCAGGGTGGGCAGCAGGGGGGGCACCGTCTCGGTGATGCGCCCCCGCAGGCCCGTCCAGCCGTCGGGCGGCTGGGAGAGCGAGATGTCGTAGGAGAAGTTGGGGTACGCGGCGGCCAGCTCGTCGAGCTCGGGCAGCAGGCACACGTCCTCGGCCAGCCGCAGCCCCCAGTAGAGCCGGATCCGGCGGTCGAACCCCTGGGGCAGGAGGTATTGCGAGAGGCCGAGGAGGGGGCCGATGCCCACCCCCGTGGCCAGCAGAACCAGCTCGGTGCCGTCGTCCTTGGGCAGCATGGAGGACCCGCTCGGTCCCCGGAAGGTGATCTCGTCGCCGGCCTTCAGCCCGGAAAGGTACACCGACACCGGGCCCTCCGGGACGAGCCGGACGAGGAGGCGGAAGGTGCGCCCGCCGTCGGGCGGGGAGACGATGCAGTACGGGCTGCGGCGCACGCCCTTGCCCGGGATCTCGGTGCGGATGCCCACGAAGTAGCCGGGCTTGTGGGCGAAGGCGAACTCGTCGACGACCTCGAAGGTGAGGCGGACGGTGCCCGTGGACGTGAGCTCCTCGTAGGCGGTGACGACCGCCCGCCGGTCGTACTGGTCGCTGCGCTCGAGCTTGCGCTCCTTGGCGCCGCGGGACAGGGGGTAGGAGCCGGGCCGGGGCGGGAGGACGAAGATGTCTGGCGGCGGCAGGTAGGGCCGCCCGGGCGGCGGCTCCGGTCGGGTTGGGGCCGGGGGCTTCTCCACGATCCTCTCCCTGGGGGCGGCGTCGTCGCCCCAAGCATCGCATCCCTTTCCGGGCCTGCGTGCGCGGAACGGGCGGAATGCCGCGGGTGGGGGTCGGTACCCTGGGTGGTCCGCCGCTCCGGGCGCTCCGTGACGCGGACGAGTCGGCCCCCGTAGCTCAGAGGATAGAGCGTCGGTTTCCTAAACCGTGCGTCGCAGGTTCGAGTCCTGCCGGGGGCGCCCACGCCGTGGCGTGAGCTCGGCTCCACGACCTCCGCCACCTCCAGGCGTCGTGGAGGCCGTGGCCCGTTCGACGAGGTCCTCAGCGGAAGTTTCCCTTCGTCGCTGTCACCCGCGAGGACGAGTCGCTCGTCAGTCAGCGCATCGGACGGCCAACGGGCTGTCCACCAACCGAAGGGGAGCGGGTCACATGAGACGCAGGTTCGTCGTAGGGGCGGGGATCGCACTGGGCGCGGTGGTGCTGTGGGGAGGCCCGGCGTCGGCGTCGCACACCCACGTGCGAGTTCTGGCGAACGGGGATTGCGTGATCCTCGCCGCCAACGGAGCGGAGAGCGAGCTCGACCTGAGCGGGACGGGGATCTTCGAACACAACCCCAACGTGGACGTGAACCCGGCCACGGACCGCAACCATCCGCTGCACGTGCTGGTGCACAAGGGCGCCGCCGGCGATGTGCAGCGCCTCGAGGTCATGGGCAGCGCCGCTGATCCCTGCCGGGGCCCGGGGGCCACGGGCCAGTACGTCAACGCCCAGCCGTGACGGGACCCGGGGGCGGGGCCGGAGCAGCTCCGGCCCCGGCCTCCGGCTCCGGGAAACCTGCGAAAGGACGAGGGCTGTGAGCGTGGACGTGATCGAGATCGAAGGACTCCGCAAGGTCTACCGGCGCCTCCGGGGCCGACCCTCGGTGGCCCTCGACGGCCTCGATCTGGCCGTACCGTCAGGAGGCGTGTTCGGCTTCCTCGGGCCGAACGGTTCGGGGAAGACCACCACCATCCGCTGCCTGCTCGGACTGGTCCGCCCCACCGCCGGGGGCGTCTCGCTCCTGGGTCGCCCGGTGCCGGAGGGCCTGGCCGGCACCATGGGCCGGGTGGGCGCCATCGTGGAGGCACCCGCCCTGTTCCCCACCATGACGGGACGGGAGAACCTCCGGCTGCTCGCCGCCCTGGACGGGATCGGGCGACGCCGGGTGGACGACGTGCTGGCCGAGGTGGGGCTCGAGCACCGGGCCGGGGACGCGGTCAAGCGCTACTCGCTCGGAATGCGCCAGCGCCTCGGCCTGGCCGCCGCCCTGCTCAAGGACCCCGAGCTGCTGGTGCTCGACGAGCCGGCCAACGGGCTCGACCCTGCCGGCATTCGGGAGATCCGCGTGCTGCTGCGCCGCCTCGGAGCAGAGGGCCGCACGGTGTTCGTCTCGAGCCACCTGCTGAGCGAGGTCGAACAGACCTGCGACTCGGTGGCGATCCTGCGGGCCGGCCGCTGCGTCGCCGCCGGCCCCGTCCGCCAGGTGCTGGCCGGCGCCGGGCCAGCGGCCGTGGTGGTCCGGATGGACGACCTCGATGCCGGGCGCCGCATCCTGGCCCGGGCCGGCTTCACCGCCGAGCGGGTCGGCGACCATCTCCGGGTCGACGCGCCGACCGGGCGTGGTGCGGCGATCAACCGTGCGCTGGCGGAATCCGGGGTGTGGGCCAGTGAGCTGCGCTGTGACGAGGTGACCCTGGAGGAGCTGTTCCTCCGGCTCACCGCCGAGACGCGCGAGGAGGCGGCATGAGGCTGGTCTGGATCGAGATGCGACGGGCGTTGCACCGCCGCGTCACCTGGGCGCTGATCGGCCTCGGCCTGGTGGGCGTGGTGGCGGCGGGCGTCATCGCCTTCACCAGCAGCGCCGGGGTCGACCTGGCGCGGATGCAGGCCGAAGGCCAGGAGAGCCCGGCCGTCATGCGCCAGTGGTGGGTGGCCGGATCCGGCAACGGGCTCCTGCTCGTCGCCGCCTTCTTCCTCGCCATGGGCGGTCTCATCGGGGGTGCCTCGGTGACGGGTGCGGAGTGGCGTGCCGGCACCGTCACCACCGTCCTGACCTGGGAGCCACGGCGGGTACGACTGCATGCTGCCCGCCTGGCCGCCTGCGCCGTGCTCGCCGTGGTGGTCTCGTTCGTTCTCCAGGCGCTGTTCCTCGCCTCGTTCGTGCCGGCCGTTATCGCTCACGGCACCGCCTCGGGCGTCGACGGCGCGTGGTGGGCGTCGCTGGCGGCCGCCATGGCCCGGATCTCCCTGCTGAGCGGGGTGGCCACGGTGGTGGGCGCGTCGCTGGCGACCCTGGGGCGCAACACCACGGCCGCCCTGGTCGCCGGATGGGGTTGGATGGCGGTGGGCGAGAACCTGGTCCGCAACTTCGCGCCGGATCTCCGCCCACTGCTGATCGGGGAGAACACGAGCGTGCTGTTGACGTGGGCGCAGCTGGAGGACTCCGGCTTCTCCCGGGCGCCGTTGGTCGCGCTGGCCACCGTGACCGCCTACGCCGCCGCCCTGGCCGTGGTGAGCGGGGCCCGGTTCCGACGCCATGACATCGCCGGCGCCTGACGTGCACCAGAATCGGCGGCGGTGCGCGCACTGAGGCCGAGGGACCCTCCCGGGCGTCGACTCGAGGCGGTAGGGGCCGCCCTCGCCGACGCGCTGGTCGCCGCCTGCCGCGTCCCGGTCGTCCTGGCCACGAGCGGGGCCGACGGGATCGCCGTGCCGTCGGGCGCCCTCCGCCCCATGGCGGTCGCCACCGGGGCGGCGGTGGCCGTCGACCCCGACGAGCTGGTGGTGCGGCTCTTCCGCCAGGAGGGGTCGTCGCTGGTGCGCCTGGCCCGGCTGTTCGTCGACGACCGCAACGCGGCCGAGGACCTCGTGCAGGAGGCGTTCATCCGCCTGGCCCGCTCGGCCGGCGACATCCGGGACCCCAGCCGGGCCGCCGCCTACCTGCGCTCCATCGTGTTGAACCTGGCCCGCGACCACAACCGGCGAGGACTGGTGTCGCTCCGCCACCACCTGCCCTTCGACGACCGCCGCGCCTCGGTGGAGGACGAGATCGCCGTGCGCGACGACCAGCGCCGCGTCCTCGACGCCCTCCGTGACCTGCCCCACCGCCAGCGCGACTGCCTGGTCCTGCGCTACTACCACGAGCTCGGCATCGAGGCCATCGCCGACACCCTTTCGCTGTCGCCAAACTCCGTGAAGACCCATCTGCAAAGGGGGTTGGCCGGCCTCGAGCGCCGCCTCGCCGCACCCGACGAGGCCGACGACGAGCTGGAGGGGGTCGCCCGGTGAGCGCCGTCGAGGAACGCCTGCGCGAGGCGCTCGTCGAAGGCGCAGGCGCGGTCGACGAGAGTGCCGACCTGTTCGCCCGGGTGCAGCTGAGCATCGAGGACGACCGCCGTCTCCGGCGCCAACGACGGCGACGCCTCGGCGTGGTCGCCTGCCTCCTCGGCGCCCTCGGCGCCGTGGTCGCCGCCGTCACCGACATACGACAAGGAGAGGTTCTGATGGACTGGTGGATCCTGGAGTTGATCGCCACCGCGGGGCTGGTCGGCATCGCCCTGTGGCTCGGCCCGCTCATCAAGCGCTTCGGCAAGAGCTACGCGGCCGACGTGTTCAGGGCGAACCCGAGGACGGGGAAGAGTTTCATCGCCCTGACCGACTTCGCCTACTACCTGATCTTCTTCGCCTACATCCTGTTCACCGTCAGCTTCGAGCCCAAGGGCACGTGGGAGCAGACGGTGAACGCCCAGCAGCTCCAGCACGAGACGGCCCGCCTCGGCGGCATCCTGCTCATCATCGGGCTGTTGCACGGCATCAACCTGCTCGCCCTGCCCATCATGGGCCGGCTGCTGACCCTGAACCGTCGCCTGGACGAGGGCACGCCGCCGGCATGGCCGGGAGGTCCCCCGCCGCCACCGGCGTCGCCCGGCCCGCAGGCGGCGCCCGCCCCCGTGCCACCGCCGCCGCCGACGCCTCCCGGCCCGGCGGAGGCCTGAGGAGCTGTCGGCGCGGCGATGCTGATCGTCCTGGTGGCGCTGGTGGCGGTGGTCGTGGCCGTCGTCGCGCTCGGGGGAGGTGCCGCCCTCGGCATGGGTGACGGGAGGCGGCGCGGCGGCTTGGCGTCGATCCTGCCGGGCCTCGCCCTGCTCGGCGTGTTCGTGGTCATCGGTCTCACCGTCCTCGCCGCGGTGGTGCTCTTCGGCGTGCGCGGCGGTGGGGAAGACCCCGGCGCGGCGTCGGGCGAGCCCCGAGGGGGAACGCCGACCTCGTCGTCGACGACCACCGCGGCCCCCCCGGCATCCGACGGTGCGCCGGCAACGGTGCCGGGGCGGCGCGGCGGGGCGCCGGCTTACGGGCCCGACGTGCGGGTGGCGGCTTGGGCAGAGGACGAGTTCGTCCCCGCCGCCGAGGTGGTGGACGAGCTCGCCGACGCCACCGTGCTGCGCGTCAGCGCCAGCGGCTTCGTCGCCGACACCACGGGCGAGGCGGCTCAGTGCACGGCCGCTCGGGCCGGACGAGAAGCGTGCCGAGACCGCTTCCCGGTGCGCTTCGACGGGAGGGGGACGGCGCGCTTCCAGTACCTCGTCTCGGCGGATCGCTGCGATCGAGGCGCGCCGTGCCTCCTGTGGGTCCGGGGCGAAGACGACCGTCGGGTCGCCGTTGCCCTGGTGTTCGGCGCTCGGGCACCGGAGGCGGCGACGCTCACCGTCGCTCCCGACGGTGGACTGGAGGACGGCCAGACGGTGCGGGTGTCGGTCGCCGGGGTGTCGCCTCGTTCGCGCCTCGACGTGGTCCAGTGCGCGCCGCCCGGGCTTCCCGTCGCCGAGCGTTGCGACACATCGCCCCGGGAGTCACCGCTCGTCGTCGGTCCCGACGGGCGAGGCTCCACCACCTTCACCGTGAGCGCAGGAGAGGTCGGCACCGGGCGCCACCCGTGCCGTCGCGGGAACCGCTGTGGCATCGGCCTGGTGAGCGACGGCGCCCTCGTCCGGTCGGCGTTCATGCCGGTCCGCTTCTCTGCCGGGGCGAGCGCCTCCTACGACGCGAAACGCATGGCCCTCGGCTCGGCCGCCGCCGTGGTGCTGCTGTCGTTGGCCTTCTGGCTCGTCCGGACGACGGACTGGCGAGAACCGACCGAGGCCGCCACGCCGGCCATGGACGCCGTCCCCCTCACCGAGCCTTGACGTAGGCGGCTGCCGCCCGAGGCACGAGGCGGCTGTTGCCGGCGCGGTCGAGCCCACCATGCGACCCGCCGCCACCCCCGTCGTCCACCTCCTGAGGCGCGGTGCCCAGCTCGTCGAGGTGCTGCCGCAGGACGAGTTCGACGAGGAGCATCTGCCCGATGCCATCCACCTGCCGCTCAAGACCCTGAGCGCCGACCGCATCGAGGGGCTCGACCGCACCCGGCCGGCCGTCGTCTACTGCTGGGAGCCCTGTGAGACATGAGCCCCCGGGCCGCGTGGCGGCTCGAGCGATTCGGCTTCGAGGCGTACGACTACGCCGCGGGCAAGGTGGACTGGCTGGCAGCGGGGATGCCCACCGTGCGCCCCGAACCGGGCCGGCGCCGGGCACTGGAGGAGGCCGATCGCGATCCGCCCACGTGCGGGCCGGAAGCCGCCGTCGGAACGATCTCCGCCACGGTGCTGGTGGTCAACGACCAGCGCGTACTCCTCGGCCGTATCCCGCCCGGCGACCACCCGCCGACCAACCGGGCGGAGCAGGTCATGCAGCCCGGACCGGCGACGGTACGCGCCCACGAACCACTCGACGCGTGCTCGAACGCATGACCGATCGAGACGTCCACGAGATCGCCGTCACCACGCCCGAGGGGCCGTTGCTGGGCGTGGTGCGTCGACCATGACGGACCGGGATCGGCGCGACACCTTCATCGGTCACGAAACCGGCGCCGGTCCTGCGTGCGCGCACGGGGATGCCCGCCGAAGGTGGAACGGGACGGCGCTCGTGCGTCGGCTCGCGTCGCTCCCGGCCGTTGTCCCACCGGAGCACACGGCGGGGCGCTGAGCGCCCGACGACGTGGACGCCACGGGAACGGCCGGCGGACGCCGCTCGGAGCGACGGCGCCTCCGTGGCCTACTGGGCGTTCTTTCCCGCCAGGCCCCTCTCGATGAGCAGGACGTCCTCGTCGTCGGCCAGTGCGGCGGTGTTGACGGGGGCGGCCACCGCGATGATGAGGACGGCGACCACGACCGGGTTGCGGACGGCGGTCGCCAGGCGACGCCACTCCAACTCCGACCGGCGGACGCGCACGCGGGAGCGCTCCGTCATCTTCTCGATGAGCGGCACCAGCGCGCACACGACGGTCAGGCTCGACAGGATGGCGAGCTTGACGGCGAACTCGGTCGACTGGAACGACAGCAGTCCGGCGGCGATGGCGGCGGTCCCGGCGCCGTACACGACACGGCCCCGGGACGACTTCGGCGCCGTCTGCGGATCGGAGATCATGAAGAACACGAAGACGAGCAGCTCCGGCGACAGCGCGATGTTCGTCCAGTAGGACAGCCCATCGATCGGACCGTCGTGCCAGATGGCCACGAAGCTGCGCCCGCCCAGCGCCAGCACACCGACGAGGGTCGCGAAGGTGGCGAGGAAGGCGGCGGCCATGGGGACCATCCGGATCGGTCGGAGGATCCACGCCCCGCCGAGCAGGCACACGGCATAGGCGAGCGCCACGCCCACGCGGTTCGGTCCCCACCACAGGTACTGGGGGAAGACGTGATGCGCCCCCACCACCAGGAGGCACCACACGATCCCGACGTTCGACGGGTTGAACAGGTGCCTGGCGCCGAAGCGGATCAGGTACTTCGACAGCAGCGACAAGGTGGCGGCGAGGAGGAACCACTCGATGCCGTGGAGCGACCACCAGTCGCCGTGGCGGGTGCCCGCCGCCCGGAGGATGAACGCCACGCTGTTGCCCGTCAGCATGGCGCTGGCCGGCCACACCAGGACCGAGGTGCGCCGGAAGGTGGCCACCACCTCGACGAGCGCACAGAACCCGATGGTGACCAGGATCTGGGCGATCGACACCTTGAAGTCGAGCAGCGTCTGGCCCAGCACCTGGAGGGTCATGATGACGGCGGAGAGCTTCAGGCGCGGATCGCCCCGTTTGGGCAGTACCACGGGGATGCGCCGCCCACGGAACGACAAGGTGGGGAGGGCGGGCGCAGCATCGCCGGGCGGGACCGGCGTCTGGATGAGGGCCATCAGGCCACCGGCCGCAGGGTGGCGCCTGCGTACGCGCTGGCGATGATCGGGCACCAGATGACGACCGAGCGGTACGCGGTCGGAGCGAGGTCCTCGGGGAGGACGAAGTTGAGCGAACCGGCGGTGATGGGAAGCGGGGCGGCCAGAGCGGCGGGGGCGCTGAGGTAGTCGGCCGTGGTGCGCGGCGCCTCCAGCGGGTGCAGTCGGATCTCCAGGTCGATGTTCGCCGTCACGAAGAACTTGTCGAGTCGCAGCGCGTGACGGCCGTCGCCGAGGCGGTAGACGGTGATGGTGCCCTCGCCGTGCTGGTCCATCCGGTAGAAGTCGCCGGTGGCCACCACCGTCGTGCCGGGGGCGGTCATCTCGGGCAGCGGGGGCTCCTCGAGCGGCACGTCGACCTGCTGGTCGACCTCCAGCCGCCACGGTCCCTCGGCGACGACCCGCAGGTTCTTCGGACCGGTCCGGGACGAGATGCCGTAGTCGCTCGGCTCGCCACGGCACGGGGCGTCCAGCACGGGACGGCGGCCCGACGGATCGACGACGACGACCCGCCCCGTGGTGCAGGTCGCTCTCACCCGCCACTGGATGGCGTCGTCGCCGACCTCGAAGGTGGGCACCTGCGTCGTTCCCGCCCCTTCCAGCGACGTCACGCCCTGCCACCACGGGTACGAACGCACCAGCGTGGTCGAATCGGGAGCGGTGGTCACCGTCGTCCCGCCGACGACCCGACCCGCCGCCGGTGGCCTCGCCTCGCGTACGTCGACGCCGAAGAGCCGATCACGGGTTCCGAAGGCGTTGCCGCCGACGAGGGCGGAGAACCCGAGCGCGCCGAGGGCCATGGCGGTCGCCAGCCGCTTGGCCAACGACGGCCGATCGCCGGTGCGCGCCGGCTCGTCACCGTGCCCCGCCGGCTGCTCCGATCGCACGGAGGCGGGCGGCGACTTCATGGCCGCCGCTCGGGCCGGGGAGCCGGCCCGTGGGGGCGCCGCCCGGTGACGTGGGCGACAGGGCCGGCGGGGAGGGTGTCGCCGCCGCGCCATCGCGCCTGCGCCGCGCTCATCCCTGTGCCACCACGCCGAACTCCTCGGCGGTGATCTCCTCCAGCCGCCGGCGCTTCGTCTCGACGCCGAAGACGGCGACGGCCAGTGCGGCAGCCGCCATGGGGACCGCTCCGATGAGCGCGGTGGCGGCGATGCTCGGCGTCGCCACCGCGGCAGCCACCAGGGCGATCACGACCACGCCGCCCGCCTTGCTCGCCGCCGCCGCCAGCCCGGTTCCGCGAGACCGCACCTTGGTGGGGAACACCTCGGCGCTGTAGGCGAACAGCACGGCCACGATGGAGCTGATGCCCCAGATGGGGACGACGAGCAGGGCCTGGAGCACGCTCGGGTTCTCTGCCACCGACTCGCCGAGAACGGCGAAGCCGGCCAGGGCGGCCGCCGTGAGGGCGCCGAGGGCCGCGATCGTCTTCTTGCTGCTCCACACCCCGTACATCCAAGCAACAACGAAGTTGAGTGGGAACCCCAGCAGCGCCGAGTCACGCAACAGCCGGCTGGCGGAGGCCTCGGTGTACCCGATGGCCTGGAGGTTCGAGGGGATCCACAGCTGGAACCCGAAGGTCACCAAACCGACACCCAGGCCGAACAGCACCACGACGGCGGTCAGGCCGATCAACGGGGGCCGGAGAAGCTGGCCGAAGCGGCCGGCGACATCGGCGTCGGCCGCGAGCTCGGACGACGCCCCGCGCTCCACCACCGCCCCGTAGCGTTCCATGACCGCCTGTGCCTCGGCCTCTCGCCCCTGGGCCAGGAGGAACCTCGGCGACTCCGGTATCCACCGGTTGAGCGCGATGAGGGCCAACCCGGTCGGGAGACCGAGCAGCCACAGAATTCGCCAGCCGTAGTCGGGAACGAGCATCTCGGACAGCCAGCTGGTCAGTACGTAGGCACCGGCCACGTCGCCGCCGACGAGGACCATCACCCAGCCGCGGTGTCGAGCGGGGATGGTCTCGGACATCAGAGCGAACGTGATCGGCAGCATGCCGCCGACCCCGAGGCCCATCACCAGGCACATCACCAGGTTGAGCGCGTAGGACGGCATGGAGCCGCACACCGCGGTGGCGATGAACAGCACGCCCGCCAGGAGGATGGAGGCCCGCCGGCCGATCCGGTCGCCGAGCCAGCCCCACACGAAGGACCCGATCACCGTGCCGACGATGCCGGCCAGGGGCAGCAGGGCGGCGGGCACATCGCCACCGGGGTTCAGGGCCGACTTCAGCCCGTACTCCTTGGTCATGCCGGGCACCACGAAGGCGAGCGTGGTCGGCTTCATGACGTCGATCGTCACGGCGGCAGCCATGACGAGGAGGAGCCCGACGTGCGCGGGACGCACCCTGGTGTCGTCGAGGGCCCGGACCCGGATCGTCCCCGGAGGACCCGTTGGCCCGGCCGTACGGGGGAACAGTCCTCTGGCCGTGGCGGCAAGCCCGATGAGGATCAGCACCATCCCCACGGTCATGGGCGCGTCGACGGCCATGCCTTCCAGCCGGTAGCCCATTTCACGGGCCCCGAGGTACATGGGCAGGTGCAGCGCCACACCGGCGGTCACGGCGGCGATACCCACCCGGAACGCGCCGCGATGGGCGTAGCTCGTGGAGCTCACGGTGGTGTTCGGTTCCCCGGAGGACCCAGCCATGACCTCGCGCCCCTTGCACGACCCGCCGACCAGCGCACGTATTCGCAGGCGTAGGACAAGGTAGGCGGAATTCGATCGCCCCGGCGAAGGGAGCGCCTACGCCTTCGTGGCCATCTCGTCGACGTGCGCCGATTCCTCACATGCCGGGCCCCACCACCCCGCTGGACCGCTGCTGCGCCCGGTCGACCTGCCCGTCAGGCTCGGCGTTCCTCGGGCCTCACCCCGGTGGTTGGTGGAACTTCGGGCGCCGACGAACGGACCGCCACGCGTGGGCACTGCCACGCGCCTGGCGCGGGTCTCATGATGAGGTCCCGAGCACCGGCCGGTTGAGCCGCAGTGCTCCGGTGGAGCCGAAGAACCTGGCGTCGCCGAAGGCGAAGACGCCGCCGTCGGAGGCCACCAGCCAGTAGCCGTTGGCGGACGGTGTGGCCGTCATCCCGACGATCGGCTGGTTGAGCCGCAGCGCTCCGGTGGAACCGAAGAACCTGGCGTCGCCGAAGGCGAAGACGCCGCCGTCGGACGCCACCAGCCAGTAGCCGCCGCCCGTGGGCGTCGGAGCCATCCCGACGATGGGCCGGTTGAGAGCCAGGTTGCCCGTCGAGCCCAAGAAACCGGCGTCGCCGAAGGCGAAGACGCCGCCGTCGGACGCGACCAGCCAGTAGCCGCCGCCCGTGGGCGTAGGGGCGGCCCCGACGATGGGCCGGTTGAGAGCCAGGTTGCCCGTGGAACCGAAGAACCGGGCGTCGCCGAAGGCGAAGACGCCGCCGTCGGAGGCGACCAACCAGTAGCCACTCCGATCGGGAGTCGCCGCCAACCCGACCACCGGCCGGTTGAGCCGAAGTGCGCCGGTCGAACCGAAGAACTGGTAGTCGCCGAACGTGAACACGCCGCCGTCCGACGCCACCATCCAGTAGCCGTTGCCAGGGACGTTGGGTGCCGAGAACACCCCCTGCATGGCGAACTGCCCATCCTGGAAGCTGCCCGCCGCCTGGCACCCCGTGGCGGCGAAGCAGAAGAAGTAGCCGCCGATCTCACCTCGACCGGAGAGGTTGCGATACGTCCCCGTGCCGCCGGTGACCGTGAACGTACCGTGCCAGCGCATCTCCTCCGGCGACGTTCTCTCTGCCGTAGCCGACCACGTGAGGAAGATCTTCTCCTTGGCTTCGTCGCCGACCGGATCCGGCGTCGCCGTGGGGCCGCCGGTGCGCTTGCAAACCGTCATGGTGGCGGTGCCGTCGAGGCGGAAGGTTCCTCCCGGAAGGGGCGTCACGTCGAACTCGAGTGGGTGCATCCGGGTGGAGGCCGGCGACCGGCTCCCCGGCAGCCGCGAGTTGTACGTGGTGAGGTTCGTGGCGATGTTGTTGACCGGCGCGTTGCCCGTGCACGGGATCCCTGCGTAACGGAAGGGGCCGCCGGCGCTCGTGCCGTTCCACGGCGCAGGTGAGACGGGGACCTGCGAGCCGCTCGGCCCGGAGGTGGTGTGGACCATCTGCATCAGCGAAAAGGTGTCGCGGCCATGGGCCGGGCTCGGCAGCTGCGGAGCGGTGGAGGCGGCGACGCCGGGGACGGTCGGGTCACGGTAGGTCCCCTGCATCACCAGCTGCCCGTCGCGGTACTGGCCGAGCGAGGCGCAGCCCTGGGCGTCGAAGCAGAAGAAGTATCCGCTGATCCGCCCCTGGCCAGTGAGGTCCTCGTACACGCCGGTCCCGCCGGTGAGCGTGAAGCTCCCGCTCCAGCGCACCTCCTCGGTCGAGATCTTCTCCGCGATGGCCGTCCAGGTAAAGGTGATCCTGTCCTTGCTGGGGTCGGGGACGGGGTCGGGCGTCGGCGTCGGCCCACCCTGGAGCTGGCAGACGGTGAGCGTCGTCCGCCCGGCCAGCTTGAACGTCCCGGGCGGTCCCTCAGGCGTGGCGTCGAACTCGAGTGGGTGCATACGGGTGGAGGCCGGCGACCGGCTCCCCGGCAGGCGGGTGTTGTAGGTCGTGAGGTCGGTGGCGATGTTGTTGACCGGCGCGTTGCCGTTGCAGGGTATGCCCGAGTAGCGGAACGGCCCACCGGACGAGGCACCGTCCCACGCGTTGGGAGAAACGGGCACCGTCCCCCCGCTCGGCGCCGACGTCGTGTGGACCATCTGGATCAGCGAGAACGCACCCTCCACGCCAGCCGCCTGTGCCGCTGCGGAGGACGGTGTGACGACGACGGTCGCCCCCGCCAGCAGCATCAGCCCGACGCCCTGCGCCCAGGCGCCCCTCGCCGTCCACCGGTTCATCGTGACCTCTGCTCTCTGCATCGTCAGGGCCGCCCGATCGACAGCCGCGCCCGTCCTACCCGTGGGCGCTGATGCCCGAAACCGTGCCCGCTCCGGCGCTCCGAGGGCTCGGTCTATCTGCACCCGAACGGGCCCGGTGGGAGTCCCTCCGAGGGCGGTGCGACCGGACCCTTGAGCGCCTCAACCGGCTTCTTTGCGTGCGACTCGCGCTGACGCCCGGCACGCGCGCCACTCGCCGTACTGCTGCCCGCCGCGCCCGTCGTCGTTCTCCTTGTCATCGTGGGCGCGATCGCCGTCGGCCTCAGCCGGGGTGAACCCGCTCACGGCGTTCCTCGGAACATCTCGCGCCCTGGTCGCCGGGCGCGGCGCGCTCGTCACCGGCGGCCTGGTCGCGCTCCCGGGCTGCGTGTCGGCTCTCGTGGATATTGCGGGTGGCCAGCCGTAGGGGGTACGGGACGGGTGGTGCGTGAACCGTGTCCGGCGGGCGGGGCACCTCCCTGGTGGCGGGTGGCCTGATTTCGATTCCGGGCGCTGCCTCGGTGCCGGAGTGCGGCGGCCCTCCGGACCATGCAGCGGCCCGGCCGACCAAGCCGTCTCCCGTGTCGTTATCGGTCGGTCCGCTCTCGGTCGCCCGCCGCAGGTCTCAAGGTGCACCGAGCTGGTCGGTCGGCGCGCCCGCCGACCGCTGGCCAACGGCTCCTCCGGATCGCACTGGCCTGCCGAGTTCCCCGATGGGCGGCGTTGTTCATGCGGCAAGAATGGTCCGGGCGCGGTGATCGGGCTTGGCGCGGACGGCGCGGCAGCCCAATTGCCGGCTCCCGAGCCTGGACGCGAGCGCGAACGGTTGATCGGTGTGCCGGGTTGTCCGGCGCTCGACCATCGCCGCCAGCTGGTTCGGGGCAGCGCCGAGCGGCACGTCGGCGCGGGTCAGCCAGCGAGCCCGAGGAACACCAGGACGGCTCGACCGAGGCGAACCATCTCCTCGTCGCTCAGACGGCCGACGTGCGTGCCGAGCTTGGAGCGGGGCACGGTGGTGAGCTTGTCGACCATCAAGCTGCTGGGCTCGCGCAGCCCGTTCAGCTCGTCGGGCTCGACGCGGAGCCGGAACAGGGGCGCCTCAGTGAGGTCGGTGGAGAACGCGCACACCGTCACCGACGCGGTGGCGTCGAACCGGTCGTCCTGCACGATGACGACGGGCCTCGGCTTGCCGGCGTACCCGCTGCCGGCGGCTGCCGTCCACACCTCGCCGCGCCTCATCCCTCGTCGGTGCTCAGCGCGTCGATGAAGGCCTGATCGTCCTCGGCGAGCTCACTCGCCGCCACCGCTTCGGCCTGTCGATGTGCCTCGCTGGCGAACTCCGGCGATCGCACGTCGGGCACCCAGATCTGGACGGGACGAAGTCCCTGGGCGCGAAGCCGGCGACGGTACTCGCGCACCCGGTTCTTGACGTCCGATTCCTCCCCGGGAGCGGTCACGCGGACATGTTACATGTAACATCGCGGTCCAGTGGGGCCTCCGTATTGCCGTCGGCGCTCTTGGCGATCCCGCTCGCTCGACCCGACAGCACGGCCCGGCCGGCCTCCACGGCGTCGAGCTCGTCGGACTTGCCTTGGCTGCGGCGCAGCTGGCGGTTGGGCCGGTCGACTTCGGTGACGGCCACGTCCAGGCTGCGCAGGGTGGCGGGCCAGTCCGGCCCCGTAGCCGCCGGTGCCCTCGACGCCGACGCGCTCGAGGGTGCCGAACGAGCTGAGCCACTGCGACAGGTCGACGAGGCCGGGGTGGTGGTCGGGAACGACTCGACGCCGAGGACGCCGCCGTTGGCATCGAGGGCGGCGGTGACGTGGACGTCCAGGTGGGCGTCGACTCCGCCCGTGATGGCGCCTGTGGTCTCTACGATATGGCCATGGCCATCCCTTCTCTCGTGAATAGGTCAAGGGGTGGCACGCACGTCCCGGGAAGGAGACCGTGACGTCGGCGTCGGTTTCCGTGTGCTCAGCGGGAGCGGAACACGTCACCTCGGTGCTCGATGCGGACCACGACCACGAGCCCTTCGTCTTCGTCCAGGCGATAGATGACCCGGTACGCGCCTCGCCGCGCCGACCAGTAGCCCTCGAGCTCACGCTGGAGCGGCTTTCCGACGACGATTGGGGTCTCGACCAGCGGTCCGACCATGAACTCCACGACGGCAGCGGCGATCCGCTCCGGCAAGCGGGAAAGCGTTCGCTCTGTCGACGTAGCGACGCTCAGGCGCCACTCGCTCACCGCTTCAGGTAGGTGGCCCGGAGCTCCTCGCCCGTGACGACCTTCCCGGCTTCGACCTCACGCTCCGCCCGGCGGATCTCACGCATCGCCGCCGGGTTCGAGAGAATGTCGAGCGTCTCTTCGAGCGCCTCCAGATCCTCAGGGCTCATGATCACCGCTGCGGGACGGCCGTTGCGAGTCAGGACAACGCGGTCATGCCGTTGCTGGACGCCGTCGACGATCTCCGATAGCCGCTTCTTGATCTCCGCCAGCGGCAACGTGACTTCCGACATGACTAGAATTGTAGTCACCCCTCCGGTCGTCGTGCCGCTAGTTCCGGCCCGCCGATCCGGCGGCTGCGGCGCCAGACATCGGCACGTCAGTCGCACTCGCCGGCCGAGTTCCCCGATGGGACGGCGTTGTTCATGCGGCAAAAATGGGCGAATATCGCCCGTTCTTGCCGCATGAACGGCCCGCTCCTCGGCATGTCGACAGCCAGGATCCGGCGTTGTGCAGCGATGGAGCCGCCCGACAACACTCTGGGCAGCCTCCTGGTCCGAACGCCCGGAACGCCCCGTACCGCTCGGCCCAGCCCGGAGAAGGGCACGCGCTTCTACGCGCCCGGTACGTCGACGAGCTCGTCCGGAGCGTCGGCGGGCGGCGCCACGATCTCCCAGCGGCCGGCTCGCTTGGCGAAGCGGTACCAGCGGCCGTCACGGGACAGGCGCACCTCCTCGCCCGCCCCCAGGGCGACCCGGTTCTGGCGTACCCGCACCTTGGTGGCCGGGAGACCGGCGGCCAGCACGGCTTCCCGGGCGGCGGCCATCGTTGCCGTCGGGGGACGCCAGTCGTCCTCCTCCAGCACCCGCAGGCCGTCGGCGCCGGCGTGGCGCCAGGCCAGCGCAGTGGCCACCAGGTACGTCGGCGTGACGCCGGCCCGGCGGGCCAGGTCGGCGATGCCGCCTGACTCGAGCACGGCATCGGCCCGGCGGGCCAGGTCCTCGTCCGGGCCGAGGTCGAGGCCGGAACGGCCGGAGCCGGCAGCCAGGGCGGCGGCCCGGCGGGCGGCGTCGTCGACCAGGGCGCGCAGTCCCTCGGGGGTGAAGGGCGCAGCCGGCGGCGGGTCGGCGTGCCACGGCGCCGGCCGCCCCGGCGACGCCGGTGCCGGGGGGACAGCCGGCAGGGCGCCGAGCGGGCGCCGCCAGGCCGCCGCGGCCGGCACGCCGGCGTCGGGCGCCCGGCCGCCCGGCGCCGGGCCCTTGGCGGGGCCGGCGCCGACGCCACCGGAGCCGGCCGCGCCGGCCCGGGCCCGGCGCACGGCAGCCAGCACGTCGGGCCGGCGGCGGCCGCGCAGCTCGAGCAGGCGGAACGGGTCCTCGTCGAGCAGGCCGGCCACCAGGTAGCACACGGCGGCCGAGTGCTTGCAGGGGTCGGCCCAGTCGGGGCACGAGCAGCCGGGCTGGAGCCAGGCCCCGCAGCTGGTAGGGACGAAGGGTGGCGGTGAGCCCGTCGGGCGGGACCGGTGGGACGTGCCCGTCCAGGGCGACCGTGCGCAGCCGGGCGGCCAGGTCGGCCAGCGGGCCCAGCACGTCGGCCTCGACCCGCTCGCCGTCCACGTCGATGCCGCCGCCCAGGGCGGCGGCCAGCGCCGCGCCGGCGCCGATCCGGTGCCGCCGGCGGAGGCGGCCGAGGCGCTCCGGGTCGGCCCGGACCCACCGGCCCCGCAGGCGGACCACCGGGCGCTTGGCCTCGGCCAGGACGGCCAGCTCCTCGTCGGTGAGCTCCTCGCCGTCGAGGGTGGCCCGCCAGCGCAGCTCGCACAGCGACGCCAGGGTGAACCCGGCCCCGGTGACGGCGGCCGGGGCGGGCGTGGCGATCTGGGGGCGCAGCTCCACCGGGCGCAGGAGGTCGGCCGGCCACAGCACCTCGACGCCGGCCGAGGCCAGGTCGTCCACCACGGGGCCGAGCAGGTCGGCGGCCTCGTCGTCGTCCAGCACCAGGCGCTCGGGACGGGCGTCGTCCAGCAGGCGCCCGAGCGGCCGCCACACCCGCGAGCCCCGGCGCAACGAGAGCAGCAGCGCCGTCTCCGCCTCGTCGCCGAAGCGGGCGACCACCGTCGCCGGCGCCGACCACAGGTCGGCCGCGCTCATCACCAGGCTCGGGTCCCGCCGGCTCTGGAGCTGGAGCACGGCGGCGAAGTCGGCGTCGGCCGGCTCGGGCGGCTCGAGGCGCAGCGACACCGCCGCCTCGTCGCCCGCGCCGGTGGCGACGGCGGCCAGCCAGTCGGCGGCGACGGCCAGGCCGGTGCCCGGGCCGAGGCGGTCGCCGACCGGCCCGACCGGCCCCACCGGCGGGCGACCGCGCCGAGGAGACGGGCGGGGACCGCGGCGCGGCGGCGTGCTCGGAGCGGCGGGGGTGGCGAAAGCGGCATGGCCGGCGGCCAGCGGGGCGGCGGCCGTGCGGGGCAACAGGTCGGCGACGGCGTCGGAGAAGGAGGCGACGGCCGCCTCCGGCGAGGCCACCCGCAGCGGCTTCGACCCGGCGACGGGGAGGGCGTGGGCAGCGGGCGGGAGGGCGGCGACCAGCTCCGCCCGGCGGGCGACGTCGGCGGCGTCGAGCGGCCCGAGGATCCAGGCGTCGGAGCCGTCGGCCGCCACGCTCGGCACCAGGCGGCCCCGGGCAACCAGGTCCACGGCCAGGCGGGCGGCCACCGCCCACGCCCGCACCGACGCGGAGACGTCGGCGGTGGCGGGCAGGCACACCAGGTCGTCGACGGCGTCGCGCAGCGCCAGCCGGCGGACCGGCACCGTCCTGCGGCGGGCCTGCGTGCCGGCGGGGACGACGAGCTCGAGCCCGGCGTCGCCCCCGTCGACGGGCGCCCCGGGCGCCGGCGTCCACAACGCCAGCCAGCCCTGCTGGGAGGGGCCGGGCACGTAGGTCGCCTCCGCCCCGGACTCCAGCACGCCGCCGACGGTAGCGGCGGAGGGCGAGCCGGCGGCGGAACGCCGACGCTCACGACGCCGACGCCGCCGCCCGCCGTCAACACCGACCCCCGAGCGCCACCACGTGCTGGCCGACGGGTACAGCCCCGTGGTGGCAGGACGGGCCCGGGCCGCTCCATCGCCACCGGCGGACCGGCTCAGGACCTGGTCGCCGCCTGCACGTCGTGGAGGGCGGGAAGGGTCGACGGGCGGCCCAGGTGGTAGCCCTGAGCGGTCGTCACGCCGAGGGCGCGCAGCGTGCGAAGCTCGCCCGCCGTCTCGACCCCCTCGGCGACGATCGCGCTCCCCGTCTCCCGGCCGAAGGCGATCAGCGCGGAGGCCAGCGCGCGCCGGTTGGCGTCCGTGTCGACGTCTCGCGTCAACGCCATGTCGAGCTTGATGACGTCGGGGCGCAGGCGGAGGATGTGGCGGAAGGTGGCGTACCCGGCGCCCGCGTCGTCGACCGCCGTGCGGACGCCGCGGCTGTTGAGGCGGCCCAGCTCGACGACGAGCTCGTCGTAGGCCTCGATGGCGTCGTGCTCGGTGAGCTCGAGCACGACCCGGCGCTGCGGGACGCCGGCCAGGACGGCACACAGCCGTCCCGACAGGACCGTCGCCGGTGAGACGTTCACGCCCACGTACACGTCGTCGGGGAGCTCGCCAAGCGCACGCAGGGCCAGCTCGACGGCGGCGAGCTCGAGGTCGACCCCGAGCCCCACGGCCGCCGCCTCGGCGAACCAGGCGTCGGGGCCCCGTGACGGTTCGCCGTCGAACCGGGCGAGGGCCTCGAAGCCCACGACCCGCCCTCGGTCGATGTCGACGATGGGCTGGAACACCATCGACATCCCGTCACCGCCGAGCACGCCGCGTATCCGGGCCTCCGCCTCGTCCGTCCGGCGCTCCTCCTGGAGCGTGCGGTCGATGTGGGCCCCGGTGAGGTCGGCGAAGATGCGCATCATCGCCAGGTCGCGGTCGGTGAGGGTGTGGTCGGGCTGGGCGCTGAAGCAGCAGAACGTCCCGTACACGCGCCCGTCGGCCAGGCGGATCGGCACGCTGAGGTGGGCGCCGACGGGAAGGGCTGACGTCACGGGCAGCTCGGCCGCGGCCGGGACCTCGGCGGCGTCGTGGATCAGCTCGGGGAGGCGCCCGTCCACCACCCGCTGGCAGTAGCTGTCCTCCAGGGGGCCCGCTTCACCCTCGCGCACCGGGCAACGGCCCGGTGCGGCGTCGACCCGGCGGAAGACCCGCCGGCCCCCGGTGAACTCGGAGACGAAGGCGACGTCCATGCCGAGATGGGTGCGGATGGCGCGCAGCGCGTCGTCGGTGGAGAAGCCGATGGCGTGTGCGTCCACCGCCTCGGGTGCGAGCAACGACGCCAGCGCCGTCGCCGTTCCACGAGCGTGCTTCGCCCCACTCGGACCAGATTGCACCAGGGTTCATCGGCCGTCTCGCCCGCGTCCTTGAGGGGAATCGCGTGCCTTTTCCCATGAACGGGCGCCGGCGGGCCAGGGCCTCCGGCACGGCCCATCGGCCGGTCAGCCGGCTGCCAGCTCGTCGCCCACCGCCAGCGTGGCCAGGTCGGCGGCGGTCCGCCCCGCCACCCACCCGGCCCCATTGGTGATCGCGAGGCCGCGGCTCACCATGTCCGGGAAGACCTCGGCCACGGCGTCGTCGACCGCGCCGGCCCGGCCGGCCAGCACCGGCAGCAGGGCGTCGCCGTGGCGCCCGACCGCCTCAGCCACCGCTTCCTCGGTGGTCGCCGCCAGCCGCTCGCCGATGCGCATGGCGTAGGCCAGGAGGAACGACTGGCGGAACGAGCGGGTGCGGGAGCGCCCCGAGCGGTCGACCGAGCGGCCCGCCCCCACCATGGCGTCGGTGCCCTGGACGAGCAGGGAGGTGAAGAGGACCTCGACGATGTCGAGGTCGCCCGGTGTGCCGAACACGGTGGAGAAGCCCATGTCCCCGCTCCACACGGAGCGGCAGCGGTTGGCGGTGGCGACGCGGTCCAGGAGCACCGACTTCGCCGCCGCGTAGGGGTCCTCGACCCCGATGCGCCGCCCGGCGACGGCCGACGGCGCCCCGCCACCGGCCGCGTCGAGCATGGCCTCGTCGATGGCGTGGCGGGCCATGAGCTCCTGGGCCTTGGCCGTGAGGGCCTCGGCCTCCTCGGCGAACGTGGTGGACTCGGCCTTGGCGAGGAGGGCCCGGACCCGTTCGAGCACCGCCCCCGAGCGGCCGCCGGCGCGCCCGTTGGCGGGCGACGGCGCCAGACGGGGCAGGGGCGGCAGGTGGAGCACGAGCGAGAGGGCCTGCACGGCGAGGCCCAGGTGCTCGGGCCACGGGCGGCGAGGCGGCGCCGAGCCGGCGTCGGCGGCGATGGCGGCGGCCTGGGCCGCCCACCGCTCGTCGGCCGCCGCCTCGGGGCGGCGGGCGGCGCTGGCGGCGACGGCACCGGCGACCGCGCCGGCGTGGGGGACGCCGAGCCTGCGCCGCACGATGCGGACCACGTCGGCCGGCTGCCAACCGGAGTTCCAGGCCCGGTCGAGGGCCCGCTCCATCCACCACTGCACGGCGCCGTCGACCGCGGTGCGGCCGACGAAGGCCTCGGCGACGGCCAGCGCCTCCAGCCCCGACGCGAACGCCTCCTGCGACTCGAAGCGGTAGGCCTCGGCCGTCGCCAGCACCGCCTCGCGCACCATGCGCTCGTCGAAGCCCGCCGAGCGGGAACCGTCGCCGGGCCCGGAGCGACGGGGCGCCTCGCGCCCGGGGACGCCGCGGGCGGCCTCTGCTCGCTGGCGCTTGTGCTTCTTGGCCCGCCGACGCTCCCGGTTGTTGACGCCCATGGGCCACCTCGCTTTCGGAACGGGATCGCTCCCATGAAACCAGGCGGTGGTCCCGAAGCACAAGAGCGTAATTACATCCGTGGAACCTCATCCTCAACAACGGCCACACCTGCCACTCCGGCCACCACGGCGGTCCCGCAACCACCACCCACCCGGTTGAACCTGCGGCTGCGGCGCTCCCGATACGTGGCTATGTCTCCAGGTCGGCGATGAACTCGTGGTTCCCGCTGGCGGTGAGCACGAGCTCGTGCGTGGCGCGGGTCATCCCGACGTAGATCAAGCGGCGGCTCAACACGCGATCTGCGGGCGGCCGGTCGTCGAGGTAGCCGCACATGAGCACGTGGGAGAACTCGAGCCCCTTGGCCGAGTGGATCGTCGAGAGCACGATCCTCGAGGTCTCCTCGCCCACGTGGTCCCGGTTCTCGTCGTGGTCGGGGTCCGTCACCCAGTAGACGGGCACCCGGCGACTGCGCAGCGCCGCCAGGAGCGGACGGGTCCACTCGAACCCGCCCGCCGCCCGCGCGCCGTAGAGCACGGCGATCGACGACGGGGCCACGCCGGCGTCGAGCAGTGCCCGGCAGCGGTCGGCGATGAGGAGCACCTCCTCCTGCGGCGTGGCCAGGTGCAGGAACGTGGGAAGGGGCCCGGAACGCAGGCTCGTCCTCGGCGGGATGAGCGCCGTCTCGTCGTCGATCGACGCATCGGCCTTGAAGTCGCCGCCCCGGAGCAGGAACTCGTTGGCGTACTCGAGGATCTACCGGGTGTTGCGATAGCTGTTGTCGAGAACCCGCGTGCGACCGACGGCGTTGATGCCGGCGTCCTTCCACCGGAACTGGTTGCGGTAGATGTTCTGGGCGGCGTCGGCGACGACGAGGAGCGACTCCGAGCCCGGCCGGAGCAGCCGGACGGCGAACGCCAGGGCGGCGGTCGGGAAGTCCTGGGCCTCGTCGACGAGGACGTGGTCGAACCGGCCCACGGCGTTCGGGTGACGATCGAGTACGCCGAGCGCGGCCTTCGCCCGCTCCTCCATGGACGTGGTGTCGAAGGCCATCTCGGGAAGGTCGACGGTCTTCCGGGCCTTGTTCATCAGGGCCTCGATGCGGTGCACCCGCACGTTCGGGCAGCGCAGCTGCCGCTCGAAGACCCCGGCCAGGGCGCGGTTGTAGCAGACGACCAGTACCCGGTGGTGCGGCAGGGCGCGGGCCAGGAGCCGCGCCCGGTAGGTGAGGATCAGCGTCTTCCCGGAGCCGGCCACGCCTCGCACCACCCGGTGGCCGTCGCCGAGGCCCTTGGCCAGGGCCTCCTGGCGGCGATCGAGCACCTTGAGCTCCTCTGCCGGCGTGGCCGAGGGGAACTGGAGCTGCGCCGACCCGATCACCGTGTCGGGGTGGATGACGGCCCGGTGCGCCTTCTCGGCCGCCGCCGACAGCGGGTCTCGGAGTGGTGCGTCGAGGAGGCGCATGACCTGGCGCCGCAGCAGCTCGCCGTCGGTCAGCGCCGCCTCGACGTCGTCCCGGAACAGGCACTGCCCGAGGTCCATCACCCGGCCGAGCCCCTTGCGCTCGCCGTCGGCTCGGGACAGGTAGGGCAGGACGGCGGCGGCGACCACGGGCAGGCGCTCGTCGTCGGCGAGGTGGGGCGTCTCGCAAATGGCGGCTCGCAGGGCGTCTGCGAACGCCCGGGCCCGGACCAGCGGGTCGTCGACGAGGCGTTCCGCGGACGCCTTGGTGATCGTGAGCTTCCCGTCCTGGACGCCCCTGACGGCGCCGGGCTTCTCCTCGAGGACCTCCAGCACGAGGACCCCCACGTCGGGCACCATCACCACGAGGTCCGGCCGCTCGCCGCCCACGTCGAACAGCGGCTCGTACCAGGCGGTCGACGCGTCGTCGAGCGTGTCCTGGAGGACCCGCGCCGTGCGGTTGACGCCGGCGGGGACGTCGCTGCGGGTGCGCAGATTGTCGGGGATGAGGAACGCCATCTACGACTCGGCGACCAGTGTGAGGAACCGGTGGAACCCGTCGGCATCGACGTGGAACCGCCGCGCCTCGGCCAGGAGCACCGCCGGCGCCACCAGGTCGGGGAACCGGACCTGGAGCTGCGGGGCGACCCGGCGGGCGTCGGCATCGAGGACGGCGTCGAACTCGTCGAGGAGCGCACGGGCCCGTTCCGCGACAACGGGAAGCGGGGACGCGATCTCGCAGGTCGCTCCCTCCGCCCGACCTTCGACGCCCAGGGCGGCGAGCGCTGCCCGGTGGACGGGGACGCCGCAGAAGCTGTCGACGACGGTGCGGTCGCCCGCCGAGCGCGCCGGCGTCTCCAACCGGCCGGCCCAGGCCGACCGCGCCCGGCTGAGCCAGTCGTGGGCCCGGGCGTCGGCGTCCACGGGCACATCGGTGTTCGCCAGCACCTCGCGCACGGCCTCCCAGGTGGCCCGCTCGACCTCGACCATCGGGCCCTGCCAGGACGGCGGCTTGCCGCCTTTCCCCGGCTTGACGACCAGGATGCCCTCCCGGCGGTCGACGCGCACGACCTCCCACGACCGCCCCGAGACGACGAGGGCGGCGTCGCGCCGGCCGCCGTCGCGGTCGTCGAGCTCCCGCCAATCGACGGTCCCCACCTTCCGCCCCGCCTCCTCGACGACCGTGGCTCCGGGAGACGACTGGAACGTGGCGAGCAGCTGCACGACGCCCCGGACCCCGCCGAAGCGCTCGTTGTGCCTGCGCCCCGGGACGAGGCGGTCGCCGTCGCTGCGCAGCCATTGCTCAGCGATCAGGTGATCGATGGTCGCTTCGATCTCCGCATCGAGACCGGCGAAGGTCGGGCTCCAGCGCAACGTCTCGCCCAGTTGTGAGCGGTCGACGAGGAACGACTGTTGCGTGACCGCCAAGGCCTGTTGACCCAGCACGAGGCGGGCGCCGCGCTGGGGGTCCAACTGCTCGAGGTGGTTGCGGCGTGCCCGCAGGACGGTGGCGAGCACGAGGACCAGCTGGTCGGGTTGGCCGACGGTGAACACCATCCGCCGCCGCCCGCTCCTCCGCCCGGTGCGGCCGAGACGCTGCAGGTAGCTGCTCGGCGACGTCGGCGCCCCGTCGTGGACGACGAGGTCGAGGTCGCCGATGTCGATGCCCAGCTCGAGGCTCGCCGTCGCCACCACGCACGGCAGCTCGCCGTCGCGGAGGCGACGGACGACGTCCTCCCGGCCCTCGGCGGCGATCGAGGAGTGGTGGACGGGGACGCCCATCAGGTGGGCGAGCTGCTCGGCCCGGCGGCGAGAGCGGGTGAAGACGATCGAGCGGTGGCCGGTGGCGGCCTGCGACACGACGTCGAGCGCCTCCACGTCGTCGGCAGGTGCGGACGGAGAGCTCCTCGCCGTGCATCGCCGCTCCACCGACCACGAGCTCCGCCTCCCGGAGCGAGGCGCCCCGCACCCAACCGAGGACCTTCTCCGGGGCCCCGACGGTGGCCGAGAGCCCGATGCGCTGGAAGTCGGCGTCGACGAACTGGAAGAGGCGCTCGAGCAGGCTGGCCAGCTGGGCGCCCCGGGGGGTGCCGACGAAGGCGTGCACCTCGTCGATCACCACCGCCCGGAGGCCGGCGAACAGCGATCGTTCGTCGTGGCTGGGCGAGGTGAGCAGCAGCTCGAGGCTCTCGGGCGTCGTGAGGAGGGCGTCGTGCGGGTCGTCCTTGAAGGCCTTCCGGGCGTCGGTGCCGACGTCGCCGTGCCAGGCGAACGCCGAGGCTCGGCGCCGACCGCGGTTCTGCCGCCTCGCTCCCGGGCGCAGCCGGCACCGGCCGCCGCCGAGGGACCACCGGAAGGGAGCCCTCGCTGCGGACGGGGACGGCCTCGATCCCGTGCAGGGCGCGCCGGCTCTGCCGCACCACGTCGAGGAACGCATCGATGTCCAGGTCCCTCGTCGTCCTCGAAGCGGTGCGCAGGTCGAGGAGGAGCTTGCCCTTCGAGAACTCCCGGTCCGTCTTCGTGCCCAGCCGCTCGAACCGGCGGCGCGGCCCGAGACAGAGCTCCCATGGACCGAAGACGTGCCACCGGCCGCGGGGCTGGTCGCGTACCAGTAGGTAGCCGAGCCCCTCCTCCCAGACGAGCGTGCGGAAGCAGGTCTCGTCCAGGACGAACAGCTCGTCGCGGCGGGTTTCGAGCCACAGCTCGGCGTAGTCGTCCGAGTACCGCTTCTTCTTGGCCTTGACGTCGACGCGCACGTCGTCGCGCTCGAACCGGAAGTGGAAGTCGAGCGCGTCCATCTCGCCGGTGAAGTCGGTGAGACGGGTGATCGCGGGATGGGACCGGAGCGCCGTGTGCACCTGCCGCTCCAGCACCCTCGCCTGCGCGAGGTCGATCTCCCAGTCCTCGGGAACCCGGGCTCGGCTCACGAAGGCGAAAGGGTAGGCGGACGAGCCCGGCCGCGGGCCCCGTCAGCGCATGGCGTCGAGCAGTTCGGCCCGCAGCTGCTCCTCGTAGACCGGGGCCCCGGCACCGGACATGGCCCGGTGCAGCGCCGGGTCCCACGGCGTGGGCGGCAGGGCGCCCGACCGTTTCGGGTCCCCGGAACGCGAGGCATAGTCGGCCGCCGTCATCCGCCACGGCGTGGTGCCGGCCCGCTCGGCCAGCCAGGCGGTGATGGACAGGCCGGCGGCGTCGAAGTCGGCGTGCTGGCGGAGCTCGGCGCCGGCGGCGCCCAGCCGGCGCAGCAGGGTGACGACGGCGACGGTGGGACGGCCCGAGCTGCACACCAGCGGGGGGCGGCCGGTCCAACCCGTGCGGGCGGCCTCGGCCACGAGGGACGGGTTCTCCACCACGTAGGCCACGGCGTGCGCCGGCAGCGCCGGGACCGGCCAGCGGCGCAGCTGCGCCAGGGTGAGCACGACCGGCTCGCCGGCGGCTGCGGCGGCCGCCAGCCACGGACCGAGGGGACCCGGCGCCCCGGCGCCCGGCAGGCCCAACGCCAGCACGGTGGACGACAACGGGTCGGGCGCCACGCCGACCGACTCCCACAGGTCGCGAACCGACTCCGCGCTGCCCGGCAGGGGGGCGCCGGTCGACAGCGCCACCGCGTCGAGCACCACCGCCGCCACCCGCCGGCCCCGGTCGAGGGCGTGGGGGTCGTCGGCCACGTCGCTGGCGAAGGCGGCCAGGGCCACGTTGTCCGCCGGCAGGGCCCGCAGCACCCGGAGGGCCGTCTCCAGCCGCCGGCGGTGGGCGTCGACCCCGCCTCTCGGCCCCTGGGCCCGCACCCGCTCCACCCACGCCGCCACGGCCGCCGGCGCGCCCCGCAACAGCGGGACGGCGAGCGCCTCACCCGCCAGCCAGGACCACAGGTCGTGGCGGGCCGACCGCTGGGCAAGGCGCTCGGCCCGCCGGTCGGGCAGCGGGCCCCTGACCTCCTCGACGGCGTCCCGCAGGGCCTCCACCGACTCCAGCCCGAGGGCGGCGACCAGCCTGTCCACCCGGAGCTTGGCCGTCCCCGAGGGAAGGCGGTCGAGCCCGAACAGGTCGGCCAGTGCCAGGCGCTGCGCCATCGACAGGCGGGGCACGGTCACCAGCACCGGCACCGTGCCCTCGCCGAACCGGCGGGCCAGCTCGTCGACGACCGGCGCCATCTCGGGCGCGGCCAGCCGGCCGGCACCCCGTGCCGTGGCCGGCACCGAGGTCATCCGGCGCCGGCCGCAGCGTCGGCCAGGCGGCGCCGGCCGTCCCAGGTGAAGCGGGTGGAGGTCACCGGCTCGTCGCCGGCCGACGGGTGCAGGTGGTGGATGGCGATGCCGTCGAGGGTGGCGTACTGGCACCACTCTTGGTCGCTGGTGAACACGGCGTCGAGGTCCCACGTGGAGAAGGTGCCGAACAGCTGGGCCCGGTTGGCGGTGTCGACGCCGGCGAACAGCTCGTCCAGCAGGATGAGCCGGGGGCAGCCCGACGGGTGGCCGTCGTCGCCGGCGTAGTGCGCCGCCACCGAGGCGATCATGGGCAGGTGCAGGGCGATGGACCGCTCGCCGGTGGACAGCTTCTGCAGCCGCCTGGCGGTGGCCGGCTGGAAGCCGTCCCAGTCGCGGTGGGCCAGCTGGAGGGTGAAGCGGTGCCAGGCCCGGTAGTCGAGCGTCTCCCGCAGGCGGGCCTCCCAGCTGGCGGTGGCCTCCAGCTCCGCCCTGGCCTGGTCGACCCGGGCCCGCACGAAGGCCTGGAGCGACGCCCGCTCGTCGTCGGACAAGTCGGCCGGGTCGCGCAGGAGGAGTGCCCGGGCCGCCTTCACGGCCACCGGCTGGTCGGGGTCGACCTCCCAGCGCAGGCGCACGTGCACGCCGCCTGCGGCCGTGACCACCGCTCCCAGCTGCGTATTGATGCCGTCGACGAGGCCGTTCGCCTGGCGGATGCGCTCGGCCAGGGCCCGGCGCACGCTGCCGGCCAGCGTCTGCTCGAACAGTTGCTCCTCCTCGGCGGCCAGCTCGGCCCTCCCCTCGGCCAGCTCGGTGGCCAGCCCCTCGGCCAGGGCGGCCGCCCCCCGCCGGCGGCCCTGGTACAGGGTGCGCAGGGCCCACCAGCCCTCGTCGGCCAGGTCACGGGAGACGTCCACCCGCGCCCCCAGTGCCGCCTGGGCGGCGTGCACCCGCTCGCGCACCCGCTCGGACGTCCGCTCGACGGTCCGCGGGTCGCTCGCCACCTTCTCGTGGTCGGCGGCGATGGCCCGGGCCGCAGCCAGGACGGCGGAGGCGCTGTCGAGCGGCCCCGGCGGGGTGACGGCGGCGTCGTCGCCCAGGGCGGCCAGCACGGCCGCCAGCCGCTGCTGGGACGCGGCCCGCTCCTGCTCGGCCCGGGCCCGCTCCGCCTCGGCCGCCGCCAACTCGCCGGTGAGGGCGCCCACCCTGCGCTCCAGGGTCGGGAGCTGGTCGGCCAGCTCCCGCTCGCGGCGCTGGGCGGCGGTGCGCTCGGCCTCGAGGCCGGCCAGCCGTCGCAGCACCTCGCCGTACTCGGCGCCCACCGACTGCTCCAGGGCGGCGACCCGGGCCTCGGTGGCAACCGCCTCGCGGTCGGCGTCGCGGTGGTGGGCGGCGGCCGACCCTGCGGCCCGCTCGGCGTCGGCCAGGCGGGCGACGGCCTTGGCGTGCTGGCGCTCGGCGGTGGCCAGCTCCCGGCGGCGGCGCGCCCACGTGCCGGCCGCCCGGGCGACGCCGGCCAGGCCGGCCTCGACCTCGCCCAGGCCGGACGGGTCGGTGGGCAGGTCGTGGCGGGCGGCCAGCAGGGTGAGGGCCCGCAGCGCCTCCCGCACCGCCGCCTCCGCCTCGACCAGGGCCTGCCGGGTGCGGGCCAGGGTGGACTCCGCCTCGACCAGGCGGGCCTCGGCGTCACCCAGCACCCGCCGGGCGTCGAAGACCGCGGCCCCGCTCGGCGCGGCGTCGAGCTCCGCCGCGACGGCGGCCCGGCGGCGGTCGAGGCCGGCCTGGTGGCGGTCGAGCTCGGCCAGGCGGGCGTCGGCGGCGGCCAGGGCGGCGTCGATCTCGGCCAGGCGGGCCAGGCGCCGGCGCTCCCGGGCGACGGCGCCCAGCCACTCGGCCGGCCGCCCCGGGCCGCGGCCGGTGGCCGCCCCCAGGCGGTAGGTGCCGTCGAGGGCGACGGCCAGGACGGGGATGTCCGTCGACGGTGATGGCGCGGCCCCCGCGCCGGCCGGCTCGTCGTAGCCGGCGGCCGGGACGGGGCCGCCCGCCGACGTTGATGGCGCGGGAGCGCGGGCCGGCTCGTCGAAGCCGACGGCCACGACGGGGGCGCCCGCCGAAGACGACGCCGCCGCCGCGGCCGGCTCGTCGAGGGCGGTGGCCACCAGCGGCACCGACGCCAGCACGGCGGCGACGACGTCGGGCGCCACGAACCCGGCTCCCGGGCCGGCCGGGTCGGCCGGGCCGGCCGCCACCAGCACGTCGGCCAGCGACCGCCCGGGCCACGGGCGCGGGGCGAGGACCACGTCGGAGCGGCCGTGGCCCAGGTCGACGGCGCCGTCGGGCGCAACCCAGGCGTCGAGCAGGCCGGCGCCGGTGAGGGCGGCCTCCAGCCCGTCGACCTGGGCCGGCTCCACGCCGGGCGCCACGTCGACCAGGCGCCACAGGGGCGCGCCCGGACGGCCGGCACGGGGCGAGCGCCAGCCCGGGCCCTCGGGGTCGACCAGCCCGCCCTCGGCCCACCGGGCCCGCTCCTCGACCAGGGCGGCGCGCTCGCCGGCCGCCGCGGCACGGTCGGCGGCGAGCACGCTGCGGGCCACCGCGTCCTCCGACCCGAGCTCGGCGGCCAGCCCGGCCACCGCCCGGCCCACGGCCTCGGGCTCGCCGGCCGGGCGGGGCAGCGCTCCCCGCACCCGCTCGACGCCGGCGGTGACGCACCGGCCCGCCCACTCCCCCACCGCCGTCTCGAAGGCCGCCACTGCGGCATCCCGGGCTGCACGGGTCTCGGCCACCGACACCAGGCGGCGCTCGACGGCGGCCTCGTCGCCCTGCACCTGGTCCTCTCGAAGCGTGCGGGCGTCGACCGCCCGGGTGTGGGCGACGAGGGCGGTGCGAACCTCCGCCACCCGGCGCCGGTGGGCGTCGACCCAGGCCAGCACCAGGCGCTCGCCGTCGTCGGCGTCCGCCCCCGCGGCCGCTTCGTCGACCACGCCACCGGCGCCCGCCGCCATGGCCGCCCGGCGCAGGTCGTCGACGGCCAGGGCGAGGTTGCCGGAGCCGTCACCGGCCTCGGCCGCCGCCTCCTCGGCGTCGGCCGCGGCGACGTCGCGCTGGGCGGCCCGCTCCCCGGCGGCACGGCCGAGGCGGACGGCCACCTCGCGCAACGACCGGGCCTGGGCCCGCAGGTCGGCCAGGGCCACGCCGCTCTTGTAGGCGTCGCCCGTCTTGAGGGCGTCGACCTCGACGGCCACCGCTTCCACCCGCTCCCCCACGGCCCGGCGCTCGGCGGCGGCGGCCGCCGACTCCGCCTCCACCTCCTCCAGGGCCGACCGGGCCTGGCGCTCGGCGCGGGTGACCTCGTCCCGGCGGTACTCGGCCGAGCGGACCTCGCCGGCCACGCCCACCACCACGGCCCGGGCGTAGTCCGTCTGGGCCCGGGCCAGCTGGCGGGCCACGGCCAGGTCGGCCTCCAGCGCCTCCAGCTCGGCCCGGCGCCGGTCGAGGCGCTCGAAGCCCTCGGCCACGGCGGCCACGTCGTGCTCGTCCACCGGCGGCAGCGACTCCGACAGGGTGACCGACAGCTTGACCAGGTCCAGGTGCTGAGACAGCTTCTCCTTGCGCAGGGCCAGCAGGGCGCTGACGACGGAGGCGAAGCGGTCGGCCGAGAAACCGGGGAACAGGGCCTCCCGCACGGCGTTGCGGTGCTCCTCGCCGGTGCCGTGCACCCGCCCGGCATCGCCCAGCGCCTCCACCAGGGCCTTTCGGGAGAGGGGCGTGCGGTCGGCGTCCAGCAGGTGCAGCCCGCGCCCCACCGCCAGCGTGGTGGTGAACCAGTCGACCTCGGCCCGGCGGGTGGACTGCGAGGCCCGGATGCGGGCGCCGGCCGTGAACGTGTCGTCGCCCCGGGTGAACTCGATCCAGGCGAAGCCGGCGCGCGTGGGCTCGTCGCTGCCGGCCGTCACCCGGTCGAACAGGCTGCCCCGCAGCTTGGCCGCCGACGTGAGCTTGTGGGGGCTGGGGTCGCCGTCGAGCAGCAGCGGCAGCAGCAGCTCGAGGGCCATCGACTTGCCCGACCCGTTGGCCCCCCGCAGGAGCAGCCGGCCGTGGTGGAAGCGGAACGTCTCGTCCCAGTAGCGCCACAGCCCCACCAGGCCGGCCCGGGTGGGGCGCCAGCGGGCGGGCCGCTCGGGCGCGGTGGCGGTGCCCGCCTCCTCGGGCCGCATGGTGACCGTCATTGGCGGACCATCCCTTCGTGATGGCACGCCAGCGAGTCGCCGATGGACCGGCCTCCCGGGCCGGTCATGCGGGGACCTCCTCGTCGAACAGGCTGGGCGTGGCCGCGCGGACCACCGGCTCCCCGACCCGGTAGCGGGCCAGCGCCGGGCGGGCCTCCACCGAGCCGTCGGGGTGGAGGCGCACCAGGCCGAAGGCGGCGAGCAGCTCCACCGCCTCCCGCCCCAGGCGCCCGGCGCCGCCCTCGTCCCGCTGGCCCCTGGCCCACGACGGGAAGCGGGCGAACACGGCGTCGACCTCGGCGGCCAGCCGGGCGGCGCTGAGGCGGCCGAGCGTCCGGGCGCCGGTTGCGCCGGTGTTGACCAGGCGGTCGGCCAGCAGCAGGGCGAGCTGGTGGGCATGGCCCAGCGGGGCGGGGAAGTGGCGGTCGGTGGCCAGGCCGTCGGGGTCGACGGCCACCAGCCCCTCGGCCCGCTCCTCCAGCTCGAACCCGGCCTCGGCCACCCGGTCCCGCAGCCACCTGCGGCCGCCGGGACTGGCCAGGTAGTCGGCCTCGGACGGGCCGAGGTCGTCGAGGTGGGCCACGGGCTGGTCGAGCAGGCGCCGGGCCAGGCGGTGGCGGGCCCGGCGGTGGCGGGCGTCGTCGCCGGAGGCCACCTCGTCCGGGCCGTCGCCGTAGCGGGGCTCGGCCAGCAGCCGCTCGACGGCGTCGTCGGTGGTGGCGTCCGCCGCCAGCGCGCTCGGGGCGGTGGCGCTCGCCATCAGCCGGTGCAGGCGGGCGGTGTCGGCCGTCAGTAGGGCGTTGCCGCGCTCGCTGCCCAGGTAGGCGTCGACGTCGCCGGCGCTCGCCCGCACCACCCCCCAGGCCAGGAGGGCTCGCAGGGCGTCGACGAAGGCGGCCCGCTCGCCGTGGCGGCTGGTGTCGAGGTTCGCATCCCTTCGCACGGCGCCGGCCAGGAGGCCCACGGTGGTGTGGGGGTGGCGCACCAGCTCGGCGCACACCAGGCACAGCAGCTGGTAGCGGCGGCGGTCGAACGCCGCCTCGCTGCCCCGGGTGCGGTGGAGGGGGCGGACCACCGGGGCGCCGGCCGAGCGCTTGGCCAGGCGGGCGTACCCGGCGGTGGTGTCCACGGTGAGCGCCCACCCGCACGCCGACTCGAACCACTCGGTGAGCCAGCCGGCGTGGCGGGCCACCAGGCGGAACGCGTCGGCATCGTCGTCGGCGTCGATCAGCGGGCGCCCGAGCAGCGTGCGTATGGCCACCGAGCGCTCGTGGGCCAGGTCACGGGTGAGGACCGACTCAGCCACCGGCCGCCTCCTGTCCGCCTTCGCCGACCGCCCCGCCGTCCACGGTGATCGACACCAGCAGGTCCGGGCCGTGGAGCACGCCGTCGTCGGTGGAGAGGTGGGCGGCGCGCCCGTCGCCCGGGTCCTCCAGCACGACCTCCACCCGCCCGTCCGCCGACAGGGCCCGGCGGGTGCCGTCGGTGCCGAGGGGGGCGTCGAGGCCGGCCGCCAGGAGGGCCAGCAGCTCGGCGAAGGCGGCCGACGGGAGGCGGGCGAACGCCGACAGCGGCACCCGGCCCTCGGTGGCCAGCGCCTCCCGCACCTCGTCGTGGGCGGCCAGGGCGGCGGCCTGGTCGCGCTGGCGCGCCGCCCGGTAGTACGACGGGTCGGACACCGGGCGGGGCCTGCCCCGCTGCTGGAGGTCGCCGGTGGTGCGCAGCGAGGGTGCGACGTCGACCGGGTCGGCCTCCAGCCACGACGTGGTGGGCGCCCGGCCCTCGCCGTCGAGGGGGGCCAGGTGGGCGTGGCGGGCCGGCCACAGGCCGAAGGCGGCGGCGAACAGGCGGTGGGCCTCGGCGTCGCCGGGCGCGGCGGCGAACAGCCGGGCCAGGGCGCGGAAGTCGTCGGCCACCGAGGCCGAGCGGCGCCGGCTGTCCCACCGGCGCTCCAGCACCCGGAGCAGCTCGACGATGGCGGTGCGGGCCACGTCCAGCAGGCCGTCGATGCGGGGCCGCTCGACCGCCGTGCCGTCGCCCGCGCCGGTCGGGGCGAACCAGGCCCGCAGGGCCTGCCAGTGGCGGCGGCGCTCGGCCAGCCAGGCCGGGCCCGGATCGGCGCCGGCCACCGGCGCCAGGTTGGCGCCGGCCAGGGCCCGGTCGAAGACGGTGGCCAGCCCCAGCGCCTCGACCCGCTCGATGCCGACCGCCAGCCGGCGCTGCGGCCGCTCGACCCCCTGCACGTACTCGTCCAGGTAGTTGACCGTGGCCCGCTTGGCGTCGGCGAACACCTCGTCGTCGGTGCCGTCCTCCTTCATGAGGCGCTGGAGGTGGCCGTTGAAGCTCCGCACGCTGCGGACCAGGGAGTCGAGGTGGCCCTCCACCTGGGCCAGCTGGATGTGGACCCTGGCGTCGCCGGCCACCGTGCGGGGCTGCACCGTGGCCAGCGCGGCCAGGTCGGCCAGGCCGTCGCCGATGGCGTCGAGCACCGCCGTCTGGAGCCCCACGGCGTGGCGCAGCGAGTCGAGGGCGTGCATGACGCCGGCCACCGCCGCCTCCCCCCGGGGGGTGAGCGACCACTGGAGGTTCTTGCGCTCGAACTCCTCGGGTGTGCCGTAGCGGGCGGCGTGGTCCTGGGTGGCGTCGAGCAGGCCCCAGCCCACCAGGGACGCGAGGGCCCGCTGGAGGGTGTCGTCGTCGGTGGGTTCGTCCCAACCGCCGGCGGCGAGGGCGGCCCGGACCTGATCGAGGTTGAGGGCGGGGGCGAGGACGGCAGCCTGCTCGAAGGCGGCCATGACGGCGACGTGGAGGTCGTGCAGCTCGGTGGTGGTGAAGCGGAACAGCTCCGCATCGACAACCCGCCAGGGGCGGCGCTCGGCCACGACGAGACACTACGCCGCCGGGTGCGACAATGACAGGGGTGAAATTCCACCGGCGGGATTTCCCCAGGTCGGGGAGCCCTCGTCCCCAGGATCTTCCCAGGGCCGACCCGTCAACGGGCCCACCGGGGCGCCGGAGGAACGTCCCACCACTCGGAATCGGGGTCCAGCGCGATCCGGGTGCTGCGGAACAGGTCGTCGTCGCAGGCGAACCAGTCGACGAGGTGCACCCCGTGGGCGGCTGCGATCGACCGAGCCGACGCGAAGCGGGCCGCCAGGTCCGGCGGTGGCGGGCCCAAGACCAGCGGCTCGTCGCAGAACGCGACCGCAGCAGCGGCACCTCGACCGGCGTGGCGGATGCACGGCCCGAGCGCCAGCTCGGCCGGTGAGGTGCGAGCGGTGTGGGCCAGGCCGCGAAATCGCCCCCGCCGGTCCGAGAAGGCGACGAGCAGGCGACGGGGTCCGAACGCCCGCTGGTCGAGCGCGAACGACCACGCCTCCTCCCGCAGGTTGGTGGTGTCCCGACAGCCGGCGCGCCAGCCGTCCACGACGATCAGTGGGCTCTCCATTGCCGGTGTCCCTTCCGAAGCGGCGCGCGGCCGGCGCGCCAGTGGATCGTGAGGACCTGTTCGGTCGAGCCGCCTGGCGGCAGGCTACCCGGCCGCTGGGACAGCCAGGCCGTGATCCGCCCGCCCGGCGGTCAGCGGCGCCCCGCTGAAGGGGCACGGCGACGACCCGACCGCCGGCGGAGCGCGCCGGGGGAACGTCGCCACCGCCAAGTGCGCAAGTCGACCGGTTGCCTGCCGATAACAGCACCACGACGGGACGGGCCGAGAACCGCCGTCCCCGACAGGTCACCACGGAGGCTCGACCCGAGATGCGCAGTTCGTCCCCGACGCCGGCCCGCACGCGGAGCCTGCGCGCCAGATGGCGGCGGGCGCTCGGGGTGCTGCTCGTCGTCTTCTTCGTCGGGGCATTGGCGAACTTCGCGGCGACCCGTTCGACCGTCGGCGCCTTCAAGGGCGCCGCCCTGCGCATGGACCGGGAGGCCGGCGCGCTGGAGGAGCTGCGCGACGACATCGTCACGGCGGCGCTCCTGCGCTCGGCCGCCGTGCAGGGCCTCGCCGACGAGGCCGCCAGGGCGGAGCTCAAGGCCGCGGCCGATGCGGAACGGGCCAGCTTCGAGCGGGCGATCGGCGTTCTCCGCCCCGGGGGCGGGCGTGAGCAGATCGAGCGCCAGCTGGCCAGGAACAAGGAGCTGTGGACGGGTGAGATCGGGTTGCTGTCACCGGTCCAGTTCCTGGCTCGGCTGGCCGAGGCGAGGGACAACTTCAAGCTGCTCGACGAGGCAGCCGGCAAGAGCAGGGCCATGGCGGGCCGGGACCTGGAGGCGGCCGCCGATCTCGACCGGCTGGTGACGGGGGCGACCGCCCTCGCAAGCCTGGTGCTCGTCGTCCTGGTGGTGCGGTTCGGCCGGCGCCTGTCCATGGAGGTCCTGCGCCCCGTCGCCCGCCTGCGCGACTCGGCAGGCCGCCTGGCCCGGGGCGAGCTCGACCACCGCGTGGAGGTCGAGCGGGCCGACGAGATCGGCGACCTGGCCGAGACGTTCAACACCATGGCCGAGGTCGTGGCCGGCAGTCACCGCACGCTCACCATCCAGGCCAACCACGACGCGCTGACCGGCCTGGCCAACCGGGCGGCCTTCCTCACCCGCCTGGAGTCGGCCCTTGCCTCCCCCGACCGCCGCGACGGCACCCAGGCCGTGCTCTACGTGGACCTCGACGACTTCAAGAACGTCAACGACGAGCTGGGCCACCTGTCGGGCGACGAGCTTCTGTGCGTCGTCGCCAGCCGGCTGGCCGAGGCGGTGCGCCCCGGCGACCTGGTCGCCCGCCTCGGCGGCGACGAGTTCGCCCTCCTGCTCGACGGCGTCCCCGAGGACGCGCTCCGGATCGCCGAGCGGGCGGTGGACGCCCTGGGGGATCCCGTGGACATCGCCGGTACGCCGGTGAAGGTGGGCGCCAGCGCCGGGCTGGCCGTCCGCCACGCCGGCAGCGACGCCGACAGCCTCATGCGGGAGGCGGACGCCGCCATGTACTCGGCCAAGGGCCACGGCAAGAACCGGGTGGAGGCCTACGACCCGGCTCGCCACAGGGCCGGCAGCGCGCCGGATGGGGCCGCCGCCACGCCCCGCCGGACC
>DATLFN010000041.1 GCA_035540975.1 Acidimicrobiales bacterium | reverse complement strand
TGTCGAGGAACGAGTTCGTGTCGATGGTGTCGGCGAACCAGGCCGATGCACGCCTTGCGGCCGATCTGGTCGAGCTCGCCGGGGAGATGACCGACGAGGTCCCCCTGTCGTGAGTCGAGGCTTGGCCGACACGTCGGTGTTCATCGCCCGGGAGAGCGGGAGGACCGTGGATGCCGACGCCTTCCCGGACGAGGTGGCGGTGTCGATCATCACGATCGGAGAGCTTCGAGCGGGCGTGCTGGTGGCTGAGACGGTCGAGGCGCGGGACCGCCGGCTCGGCGCCCTCACGGCGGCCCTCGGGCTGGATCCCGTTCCCGTCGACGACGCCGTCGCGGCAGCGTGGGCACGCCTGCGTGTGCAACTACGGGACGCTGGTCAGCGCATGCCCATCAACGACTCGTGGGTCGCCGCTACGGCGATGTCGCTCGAGGTGCCGGTGGTGACGCAGGACGACGGCTTCCCCGACGTCGAAGGGCTGAGCGTCATCCGCGTCTGACCCCGTCCCTCCGACGCGTGGACCAGGTTCAGGAGCCGTCGCCGCCCGCCTTCACCGCCAGGCACAGGATCGACGTCCCAACGGGCAGCGAGACCCGCCGCACCACCGCCCGCTCGGCCCGGGTGAGGAACAGGGCGGCCCGCTCGATCAGGGGCGACTGGTCCTGGAGGCCGAGCTGCTCGGCGGCGTTGCGGGCCGTGCGCCGGCGCAGCCACACGGGCGCCACCAGCCAGCTGAACACGTGGGTGAGCACGACGGGCCGGAACCCCGACCGCTCCAGCTGGCCTCGCAGCAGCGGCCGGTTGTAGCGCCGGACGTGGCCCAGCATCTCGTCGGCCCCGCTCCACAGCCACTGGTGGGCAGGGACGGTGACGACCAGGCAACCCCCCGGCTTCAGCACGCGCCAGGCGTCGCGCAGCGCCGCCTCGGGGTCCTCCAGGTGCTCCACCACGTCCAGCATGGTGACCACGTCCACGCTCGCCGGCCGCACCGGCAGGTCGCCGATGGCCCCGGCCACCGCCCGCAGGGCGTGGCGGTCGTGGGCCACCCGCACCAGCGCCTCGGAACCCTCCACCGCCACCACCCGGTCGGGATGGAACCCGAGGATGGCGGTCACGCCGCCGGCGCCGGCGCCCACGTCGACCAGCAGGACGTCGCGCCCGCCCACCGGCAGGTGGCGGCGGAGGGCCGACGAGACGAACGCCGCCTTGCTACGGAACCACCAGTGGTCGGTATCGGACTCGATGAGCGTGGACGCTTGCTGGTCGTCGAACACCCCGCTGGCCTTCCCTTCGTAGCGAAGATGCGCTGGCACCCGCTTGGCACTGGCGACGATCCTCGGGATGGCGGCGACCATTGCCGCCCCGTCCCGCCCGAGCCGCACCCTGGTGCGGTCGTCGTGGCTCCACTCGATGGCCACCTCCCGCACCGCGATCCCCAGGCGGCGGGCGACGGCGATGGCCTCCACGTCCCAGGCGAAGCCGGCCTGGGAGCAGAACGGCAGGATGGCCCGCCACACCTCGGTGGCCGCCACCTTGGCCCCGCACTGGGTGTCGGTGATGCCGGGGGTCACCACGAGCTGGACCAGCCGGTTGTAGGACTTGCCGAGGAGCTCCCGGAACCGGCCCTGGGGGCGCACCAGCCTGGAGGCGACCGCATCCCGGGACCCGATGGCGAGGACCGGTCCCATGCGGGCGGTGAGCAGGATCTCCTGGAGCTGGTCGAGGGGCGTGGACAGGTCGACGTCGCAGAACCCGGCGTAGTCGGCGCCGGCGACGGCCAGGCCGGCCCGGACGGCGGCGCCCTTTCCCTCGTGCGGCCGGCGCAGGAGGCTGGCCGTGCGCCCTGGCCAGCGGGCGATGAAGTCCTCCACCAGCTCGGCCGTGCCGTCGGAGCTCCCGTCGTCCACGAAGATGAGCTCGCTGCCGGCAGGCAGGCCGTCCACGAACTCGGCGATCTCCTTGGCGTGCTCGGCGAAGCGCTCCTCCTCGTCGTACAGGGGCACGACGAGCGACAGCGAGCCGCCGTGGTCGCCCGCCGGGGGCCGTGCCTCCATGCCGTGAATCCTGCCGTGCCCGGCGCTCCGGTCCAAGTCGACGCCCCCACCGGCCGCGGGACCCCCGGTTCTACACTCGGGCGAATGAGGACCGTGATCCTCGGCCCCCTGCCCCAGGAGGTCGAGGCGCTCATCGAGCGCCGCCGCGTGCTCGGCCAGGACCACCTCGACGAGGTCTGGAACGGCGAGTACCACATGGCTCCTGCGCCGACCAAGGCCCACGCCTACGTCGACGACGAGTTGGCGACC
>DATLFN010000040.1 GCA_035540975.1 Acidimicrobiales bacterium | reverse complement strand
GCGGCGACTGGGGCGGGGGCGACTTCGGCGGCGGCGACGTGGGGGGAGGAGACTGGTGACACCGGCGGCTGACCCTCGGGACGACGGCGAGCGGCACGGCACCGGCGAGGGTCCGGCGGCGAGCGCGCCGTCCGGCGGGGGTGCGGCGGCGAGCGCGCCGCCCGAGGGTGCGGCGGCGGGCGCGCCGTCCGAGGGTGCGGCGGCGAGCGCGCCGTCCGGGGGTGCGGCGGCGAGCGCGCCGTCTGGCGGGGTCGGCCCGGAGACCCGCCCCGGCGCGGGCGGCCCGGAAGCCCGCCCTGGTGAGGGCGGAGCCGGCCGGTCAGCGCCGCGGCGGCGGACGGGCGGAGGGGCGGGCTCCGGCCGGGGTGCCGTGGTGCCGTCGGGCGGGACGCCGCCCGTGCGCCTGGCCGCATCGGAGCAGGCGGGGACCGGCTCGAGCGGCGATGCTGGCCTGGCCGGCGCCATCCGCGACTTCGTCCGGGCGGCCATGACGTCGGTGTCCCGCGCCGGCTCGGTATCGCTGTCCGCCGTGGGCGACGCCGTCGAGGCCCCGGGCCGGGTGCTGGCCGGGCGCATCGCCGCCAACGCCGTCGACCGCCCTCGCCCCGTCGCCGAGCGGGCCGCCCTGGCCGGCGCGCTGTCCGAGCACCCCAACGCCCCCCTGCTGGGCGGGTCCACCGGCGCCGCCGTCGCCGCCAAGGTGGCGGGCCGGGTCGGGCCGCTCCGCTTCCTGGCCCGCCGCACCCCCCTGTGGCTGGTGGTCACCGCCCTGCCCGCCCTCCACGCCTCGGTCACCCGGGGCGCCGAGGAGCTGAACCTGGTGGCGTCCCACCTCGTCCACCGGGCCAGGGCGGCGGGCCACGAGCCCGACGCCGACCGGGTCCGGCGAGCCGCCGTGCAGATCCTCTCGGGATCGGCCGTCGACCCCGACGTCGAGCCCCGTCACGCCCCGCTGGCCGTGGCCTGGCTCCAGCGGGCGCTGCGCGCCGCTCTGCCGTTCTCGCCCGGCGTCGGCACCCGCAACCCGGGTGCACTGGCCAGGGCGGCGTCGATGGTCGACCCGGCGACGCTCGCCTCCTCGGCCGACTGACGAGGGGCGGCGACTCCAGACCTCTACCCCCACAGGGCGGCCAGCTCGGCCGTCACCGGGTCGTCGTCGACGACCGTCTCGCCCACGGCCACGGCGTCGAACGCCACCGCCGCCCGCACCAGGAAGCGGCTGGGCTGGCCCCAGGTGTGGCGGTCGTCCGAGCCGGAGCGGTGGACGTAGTAGCGCAACGGGTATGAGACGACGAGCGTGTCGCGGGCCCGGGTGAGCGCCACGTACAGCAGGCGGCGCTCCTCCTCCACCTCGTCCGACGACCCGAGCGACATGTCGGACGGGAGGTTGCCGTCCGAGGCGTGGATCACGTGCACGACCTGCCACTCGCCGCCCTTGGCCGAGTGGATGGTGGACAGGGTGAGCCAGTCCTCGTCGAGGCCGGGCGGGCCCGCCTGGTCGCCGGTGGCGGCGGGCGGGTCGAGCGTGAGCTCGGCCAGGAAGCGGCTCCGCGTCGTGTACGACGTGGCGGTGCCGCGAAGGTGCTCGAGATCGGCCAGGCGCACCGACGCCGTCCCGGGATAGCGCCGGGCGAACAGCGGGACGCACGCCTCGGCCAGCCGCTCCACCTGGGTGGCGGGCGGGACCTGGCCGCCCGCGCACTCGGCCAGGGCCGGTCGGAGGGCGGCCACGTCGACGGCCGCGGCCGGCGGGAAGCGGGGACCGTCGTCGGCCAGGAACCGTTGCAGCGCAAGGGCTTCGGCCACGCCGAGCTCGCCCAGCAGCCGCCGGGTGGTGGCCGGCCCCACGCCCTCGACCAGCCCGAGCACCCGCATCCACGCCAGCTCGTCGCTCGGGTTCTCCAGGACGCGCAGCAGGGCGAGCAGATCCTTGACGTGGGCCGCCTCCAGGAACCTGAGGCCGCCGTACTTGACGAACGGGATGTTGCGGCGGGCCAGCTCGAGCTCCAGGCCGTCGCTGTGGTGGCCGGTGCGGAACAGGACCGCCTGGTGGCGGAGGGGGACGCCACGCTCGCGGTGCTCCAGCACGCTCCGGCACACGAACGCCGACTGGGCCGGCTCGTCGGCGCAGGTGGCCAGGACGGGCCGGGCGGCGCCGTCGCGGACGGCCCGCTGCACCTTGGCGAAGCCCTTCTCCGCTTCGGCGATCACCGCGTTGGCGGCGTCCACCACCGGCGGCGTGGACCGGTAGTTGCGGTCGAGGACGACCATTTCGGCGCCCGGGAACCGGCCGGGGAACTCGAGCATGTGGCGGGCCGATCCCGAGCGGAAGCCGTAGATGGCCTGGGCGTCGTCGCCCACGGCCGACACCCGCACCGCCGGACCGGCCATGGCGGCCACGATGTCGGCCTGCACGGCGTTGGTGTCCTGGTACTCGTCGACCAGGACTTGGTCGAACGCCGACCGCAGCACCGGGCCGGCGGTGGGGGACAACGCCAGCGCCCGCCAGTACAGGAGCAGGTCGTCGTAGTCGACGACGTTCCGGGCCCGCTTGCGCTCGACGTAGCCGGCGAAGACGGCCCGGATGCCGTCGATGTCGTCGCGGCACCAGGGGAACGAGCGCTCCACCACCTCGGCCAGCGGCTCCTGGGCGTTCACCACCCGCGAGTAGATGGCGGCCAGCGTCTCCTTGCGGGGGAAGCGGCGGCCCGTCTCGCCCAGGCCCAGCTCCGAGCGCACGAGGCCGAGCAGGTCGGCGTTGTCGCCCGAGTCGAGCACGGTGAAGCCGGGGCGCAGGCCGACGGCCGCCCCGTGCAGGCGCAGCAGGCGGTTGGCGACGGCGTGGAACGTGCCGCCCCACACCCGCCTGGCGCCGTCCGCCTCGGCCAGCTGCCCGGCCCGGGCCAGCATCTCCCGCGCCGCCCGCCGCGAGAAGGTGAGCAGCAGGATGCGCTCGGGCCGGGCGCCCTCGGCCAGGAGCCGGGCCACGCGGCAGGCCAGCGTGCGCGTCTTACCGCTCCCCGCGCCGGCCACGATCAGCAGGTGGCCGCCGTCGTGCAGGACGGCCCGCCGCTGCTCGGGATCGAGGTCGTCGAGCCAGGCGAACACGCGTTCGACGATAGCGGATCGTCCACCTCGCGACGATGACCGCCCGCGTCGCGCCGGGCGGTCCCCCTGGGGCGCCCGTCCGGCGTTCCGGGGTCCACCAAGCCCGTGACCAGCCCCTTCGGGCGGTTCCGGGCCGGAATCGTCGCATCGTCATTTGACCTATTGGAACGGGGCCCTTCCTCGGCGATGGTTCTAGCGCAGGCGGTTGCGACGATCCTCCCGGCGAGCACATGGTCGCCATTCGGCCGGGGGGGGAGCGAGTGGCGAAACCGACGCCGGCCTCAAGAGCAGTTCCTTGTCGTCAATTCGAGGCCCCGTCAGGTGCCCATACCAAAGGAAACGCGCCCAAATGAAGATCAGCCTGAAGAAGAAGATCGCCGCCGCGGCCGCTGCGGCCACCATCGCCGGCGGCGCCGGCATCGCCTTCGCCTACTGGACCACCACCGGCTCGGGCGAGGGTTCGGCCACCGCCGGCACCTCGACCGAGGTGACCGTCAACGGGACCACCACCGGGGCCCTGTACCCCGGCACCTCGGTGCCGGTGAGCTTCACCGTCGACAACCCCTCGACCGGCGTCCAGTACGTGACCTCGATCTCGCTGGCCAGCGTCACGGCATCGGATCCGGCCTGCGTGGTCGCCGACTTCACCATGCCCACCGTCACCGCCAACCAGCAGGTGAACCCCGGATCCAACGTGATCACGGCGACCGGGACGCTGACGATGGCGAACACGGCCGACAACCAGGACGCCTGCAAGAACGCAACGCTGACCCTGGGCTTCACCAGCAACTAGCGCCCGGGCGGGTTGCCGGGGAGGGGCTCGGGCCCCTCCCCGGCCCTGCTGCGTTCCCCTCACCCTCACCGTCCCACTGATCCTGGAAACCGAGGACTGACCGATGCGGAAGATGCGGCGCCCGGCGACACCCGGGCGGACCCGCCTGGTGGCGCTCCTGGCGGTCGCCGGCGCGACGGGGCTGGTGCTCGCCGTGGGAACGGCGCTGGCCGCCCCCAAGACCGACAAGGCCGCCCCGGCCGTCACCCTCGCGTTCCCCACCGCCAACGGCTCGTACAACGCGGCCGCATGGAACGCCGGCTGCGCGCCGGCCGGCATCTGTGGCACCGCCACCGACCAGACGGGCGTGGCGTCGGTCCACGTCGCCGTGTACCAGTCGGGATCGCCCACCTTCGTGCCCGCCACGCTCGGCAGCCCCGGCGCCGCCTCGACGACCTGGCGCCTGGCCCTCCCCCTGCCGGCCGACGGCGCCTACACCGTGCGGGTGCGGGCCACCGACACGCTGGGCAACACCACCGCCACCGCGTCCGAGACGGTCGCCGCCTTCCGCATCGACACGGTGGCGCCGGCCGCGCCGGTGCTGGCCGAGAAGCCGGACGACCCGACCTCGAACACCAACGCCCATTTCCGCCTCACCCACCCCGAGGCCGGCGTCACCTTCGAGTGCCGGCTCGACGGGCAGCCCTTCGGGCCGTGCGGCAGCACCTCGAACTTCAACAACCTGAGCATCGACGAGCACTGCTTCGACGCCCGGGCCGTCGACGCCGCCGGCAACCGCGGCCCCCACACGGGCCACTGCTGGTCGATCGTGCTCAAGGGCGGGTTCCCCATCGGCGGCGTGGTCGACCAGCCCTTCGCTCCCGGGGTCACCCGGCCGCTCAACCTCGTCCTCGGCAACCCCTACAACTTCGCCATCCGGGTGACCGCCGTGGAGATCTCCGTCGGGGACGGCACCGGCAACGCCCAGTGCGTCGGCTCCACGAACCTCGAGGTCACCCAGCCGTTCTCGACCCCGGTGACGGTCCCCGCCAACTCCACCCGGTCGCTCGAGCAGCTCGGCGTGGCGCCCGCCTCCTGGCCGCAGCTGACCATGCCGAACCTCACCTCCAACCAGGACGCCTGCAAGGGCGTCACGTTCTCGCTCGCATTCACCGGACAGGCGACCAAGCCATGAAGCGCACCATCCGCACCATCGTGTTCGCCGCCGTCGCGTTCACCGGCGTCGGCGTCGCCGGGGCCTATTTCACCTCGACCGGGACGGGCACCGCCGCCGCCGGCGTGGGTGAGCTCACCGCACCGGCCGCACCGACCGTGCCGGGCACCGTGTCCGGCACGACCGTCCCGGTGTCGTGGACGGGCGTGGCCGCCCCCGAAGGCGCCGCGTCCGTCGCGTACTGGGTGCGCCGCCACGCCGGCGCCACGGCCACGGACGTGTGCGGCAGCAGCCTCGCCTCGCCCATCCTCCCCGGCGACGGCGCCCGGAGCTGCGACGACACGGGCGTCGCCTCGGGCACCTACACCTACTCGGTCACCGCCGTGTGGCGGTCGTGGACGGCGGCCAGCCCGGCCAGCGCGCCCGTCTCCGTCAACGCCGACGCCGCCGGCCCGACCATCGACGTGACGTTCCCCGCCGCCGGTGCCGCCTACCGCGGCGCCACCTGGGACAGCGGGTGCTCGTCGTCGATCTGCGGCACCGCCGCCGACAGCTCGGGCGTGACCGGCGTGCAGGTCAGCCTCCGCCAGGGCTCCGGCAACTACTGGAACGGGTCGTCGTTCTCGAGTGCCGACGAGGTGCTGGTCACCGCCACCGGCACCACGACCTGGAGCCTCCCGTTCCCCGCCTCGTCCTTCCCGGCCGACGGGTCGTACACCGCCCGGGTCGTCGCCACCGACACGCCGGCGAACACCTCGTCGGTGTCGCGGGCCTTCGTGTACGACGCCACCGCCCCCACCGGCGCCGTGACCGCCCCGACGGCCGGCGCCAGCGTGCGCCAGACCGTCGCCGTGGCGTCGGACAGCGCCGACGCCACGTCGGGCGTGGCCTCCGCCCGCTTCGAGCGCTCGGCGGCGGGCGCCGGCTCGTGGACCACCATCGGCACCGACACGTCGAGCCCCTACTCCGTGAACCTCGACACCACCGTCCTCGCCGCCGGCAACCACGACCTGCGCGTCGTCACCACCGACGTCGCCGGCAACGCCTTCACGTCACCGGCGGTCACCGTCACGGTCGACAACACGGCGCCCGCCCCCACCCTCACCTCTCCGGCCAGCGGCGACACGGTGAGGACCACCACGCCGGCGCTGTCGGGTGCGGCCGGCAACGCCGGCGGGGACTCCGCCAACGTGACCGTGCTCATCTACCCGGGGACCGGCACGGGTGGCACCCCGGTGCAGACCAAAACGGCCACCCGCTCGGGCTCGTCCTGGTCGACCACGGCAGACGCCCTCGCCACGGGCACCTACACCGCCCAGGCCACCCAGACCGACAGCGCCGGCAACACCGGCACCAGTGCGGCCAGCACCTTCACGGTGCCCCCCTTCGCACCGACCAACGTGGTGCTCGCCAACAACAGCGGCACCGCCGGCACCGCCAGCCGCGACGACACGGTGGCGATCACGTTCTCACGGAACGTGCAGGTCTCCTCGCTGTGCTCTTCATGGAGCGGCGGTGACACCAGCAACCCGAGCGAGACTGGCAACAACGCTGTGGTCGTCACCATCACCGAGGCAGGAGGGAATGACGTCCTGACCGTCACCATGAACGGCTGTACGTTCAACCTCGGGTCCATCGCTCTCGGCGCCGACTACGTCAGCGCCACGACCACGTTCTCGGGCAGCGGGGCCAACGCCTCGGAGCTGGCGTGGAACGCCGCCGGCCGGACGCTGACCATCACCCTCGGCGCCGCCAGTAGCACCCCAAATATCAAGACGGTCGCCGCCGCCGGCACGCCGGTCTACACCCCGAGCGCCGACATCCTTGACACCAACCTCAACGTCATCTCCACCACGGCGTTCACTGCGCCGGGCCCCAGCCGCTTCTGATCCGATTCGCCGGGCCCGGCCCGACCGGTCGGCGCTGAAGGCCGGCCAAGGAGTTCTGGCGGCAGAAAGGGGCGCTATGCGCCCCTTCTTGCCGCCGGAACGGGAGAGCGGGCCCGCCGGCCCGCCCCGGCCCGTCGGAGCGTCGCCGGGGCATCACGCCCCGTCCTCGCCGTCGTCGGCGGACGGGGCGAACACGGTGACCTCGTCTTCGGCGCCCACCGACGTGCCCGCCGGCACGTCGGCGTGGAGGTCGACGACGGCGCGCTGCACCCGGGCGCCGGCCCGGACGACGGCCTGGTTGAGCACCACGGCGGAATCGACCACCGCGCCCTTCTCCACGACGACGCCGGGCGACAGCACCGACCGCACCACCCGCCCGTCGACCACGCACCCGGGCGCCACCATCGAGTGCTCGACGGAGGCGTCGGCGCCGAAGCGGGCGGGCTGGCGGTGGCTGCTCGTGGTGCGCACGGGCCAGCCGCGGTCGTCGAGGTCGATGCCGGTGACGCCGTCGAGCAGGTCCCGGTGGGCCTGCCAGTAGCTCTCCGGCGTGCCGACGTCGCGCCAGTAGCCCTCGAAGCGGTGCTCGAAGGCCCGGCCGCCGGACACCAGCGCCGGCAGCAGGGCGTCGCCGAAGTCGGCCAGCTCGCCGCCCTCGTCGGCCAGCCGCTCCAGCGTCCCGGCCAGGGCCGACGGCCGGTAGGCGAACACCTCGATGGTGACGAGGTCGGTCGGCGGGCCGTCGGGCTTGTACCAGAAGGCGCGCACGCGACCGTCGCCGTCGACGTCGACCACCCCGAAGCGCGACGCGTCCTCCTCCACCCGGGTCGTCACCATGGTGACGTCGGCGTCGTGGGCCAGGTGGGCGTCCACGACGTCCCGGTAGTCGAGGGTGTAGACGGCGTCGGCGCTGAGCACGAGCACCACGTCGGCGTCGAAGTCGGCGATGAGCCGCCGGTAGCGCCACAGCGAGTCGGCGTTGCCCTTGTGGAACCCTCCCTCCTCGTCGCCGGTGAAGGGATGGAGGAGGAGCAGCCCGCCCTGGGTCCGGTCGAGGTCCCACGGCCGCCCGTTGGCGAGGTGGTCCTCCAGGGCGTGGGGCAGGTACTGCTGGACCACCCACACGTCGCTGATCCCGCTGTTGGCGCAGTTGCTCAGCGGGAAGTCGATCAGCCGGTGGGTGCCGCCGAAGGGGAGGGCGGGCTTGGCCCGCCGCTCGGTGAGGGGGCCCATGCGCCCGCCCGCCCCACCGGCCAGGACGACGGCGAGGGTGCGGGCCCGGGCCCGAGGCGTCGGCATCCCCGTCGTCGTACCCCGCGGCGCGCCCCCGCCATGCCCGGGCCGGGCCCGGGGTCAGGCCGGGTGCCCGGGCGCCAGGTCCTTCACGTCGGCGAACCGCAGCGGGCGCAGGCCGGGGGCGTGGGCGACGTCGACCGGCTCCAGCACCACGGCGGTGTGGTCGCCCACGGGGATGCGCTCGAGCGTGCGGCCGACGAACCACGAGGTGCACACCTCGAGGACGGGGACGCCGCCCGGGCCGGGGCGCCACGCCGCGCGGGCGAACTTGTCGACCTCGTCGCCCGTCTCCTCGCCGAACAGCCGGGCCAGGCCGGTGTGGCCGGCGTCCAGGGCGTGGACGGCGAGCATCTCCGAGCCGGCCGCCACCCGCGCCGTGTGGTTGGCCGTCGAGATGCACACGAGGTAGCGGGGCGGGTCGATGCTGCACTGCGTCGAGAACCCGACCAGGCAGCCGGCCCGCTCCCGCCCGTCGAACGCGGTGACCACGAGCATGGAGAAGTCGAGCTCGCCGGTGAGGTCGAGGAACCCGTCGGGTGCGGCCATGTGCCTAACGTTCCTCCGTGGGCGTCCCGTGAACCGCTGGCTGCGATCGGGCGACCGTCCGCCCGCCACCGAGTACGACCGCCGGTTCGCGGAGAAGGCGGCGTCGGGCGACGACGTCCACGGCGAGGCGTCGTTCGTCGAGTCCCTCGGCCCCCGGCGGGTGCTCGACGCCGGGTGCGGCACGGGCCGGGTCGCCATCGAGCTGGCCCGGCGGGGCGTCGAGGTGGTCGGGGTCGACCTCGACGCCGAGATGCTGGCGGTGGCGAGGGACAAGGCGCCCGAGCTGGACTGGCGCCACGGCGACCTGGCCGGCGTCGACCTGGGCGACGTGGCGCCGTTCGACGTGGTCGTGGCCGCCGGCAACGTGATGATCTTCGTGGACGCCGGGACGGAGGACGCGGTGGTGGCGAACCTGGCCCGCCACCTGGCGCCCGGAGGCGCCCTCGTCGCCGGGTTCCAGCTGGACCGCCACTACGGCCTGGCCGACTACGACGCCTCCTGCCGGGCGGCCGGCCTCGAGCTGGCCGAGCGGTGGGCGACCTGGGACCGGCGCCCGTGGAACGAAGGCGGGGACTACGCCGTCTCCGTGCACCGGCGGCCGTAGAATCTGAAGTGTGGAAACCGAGTTGCTCACCGTGGCCGAGGTCGGCCGCCGCACGGGGCTGACGCGCAAGGCGCTGCGGCTCTACGAGGAGATGGGCCTGGTCGAGCCGGCCGGCCGCACCGACGCCGGGTACCGGCTGTACGACGACGAGGCCCTGCGCCGCATCGAGCTGGTGAACCGGGCCAAGGTGCTCGGGCTCAGCCTGGCCGAGGCCGAGGAGTTCATCCACGTCGCCGAAGGGTGCTGCGGCGAGAACCACCCGCAGCTGGCCAAGCTCGTGCAGGGAAAGCTGGCCGAGACGGAGCGCCGCATCGAGGAGCTGCGCACCCTGGGCGAGACGCTCCGGGGCGTGCTGGACCGCCTGGACGCCACCGAGGGCCAGCACCGCTGCGAGGAGACCCTCTGCACGTGCGGTGGCAACCTCCTCACCATCCGCCCCAGGCCCGCCCGCCGCTGACCGGGCGCTCGGGGCGGCGTCGGATCGGCCCCAGGCCCGCCTCCCGCCGGCCGGGCGACCGTCAGGCGTCCGCCGCCCGCTTCTTGCGGCGGCGGACGGTCGCGGCGGCGGGCTGCGGCTCCGCCGCGGCGGGCCCGTTCCCCGCCACCAGCGACCCCAGCGTGGCCCCCTCGGCCATCCGCGGCGCCGGCGGCGGGCCGGCGCCCTCGGCCCCCTCGGCCCCCTCGTCGTCGCCGTCGATCATGAACTCGATGAGGAAGCGGTCCTGGAGGATGTCGTAGTCGGGCGCTACCAGCACGGCGTAGCGCTCGAAGTACAGGATCTGCTTGCCGAGCAGCACCAGGGTCCTCGGAAGCTGCACGCCCCGGGGCGCGGCCATGCGCACGGCCTGGCCGAAGATCTCCAGGTAGTCGATCTCGGAGATGGGGCGCGACAGCCACGGGGTCACCAGGCGGGCGATGGCCTCCGCCGCCCGGTCCCGGTCGGTGGCGTGGCCCAGGTGGGCGCCCAGCTCGGCCAGGCAGGCGGTCACCTCGCCGAAGTCCTGGCGGTGGAGCATGGCCACGACGCCCCGGCGCACCAGGTCGCGGGTGACGTCGTCCAGCTCGCCCATGATCCCGAAGTCGAGGAACACGACCTTGCCGTTGCGGTCGACCATGAGGTTGCCGGCGTGGACGTCGCCGTGGAAGAAGCCGTGCTCGCAGGCCGCCTCGATCCACGCCCGCACGCCCGACCGGAGGAGCTCGAACAGGTCGAAGCCGGTGGCGACGAGGCTGGGGAGGTCGTCCACCTTGATCCCGTCGATGCGCTCCATGGTGAGCACGCCGTGGCCGCACAGCTCGTGGTGGACGGCCGGCACCCGGATGTCGTCGTTGCTGCCGAACGCCTTCAGGTTGGCGGCGAAGCGCTCCATGGACGCCGCCTCGATCCCGAAGTCCAGCTCCTGGCCGAGGGTGGTGACCACGTCGTCGACGATGCCGACGGGGTTGACCACCCGTGCCGACTTGGACAGCTTGGCGGCCAGGATGGCGGTGACCCGCAGCAGGCGCAGGTCCCGGCGGAACTGCTTCTCGACCCCCGGCCGGCGCACCTTCACGACCACCTGGGTGCCGTCGTGCAGGGTGGCGCCGTGGACCTGGGCGATGGACGCGGCGGCCAGCGGCTCGGGGTCGAAGCTGGCGAAGAACTGCTCGACCGGCCCCCCCAGCCCCTTCTCGACCATCTTGCGCATCTCGTCCCACGGCTCGGGCGGGGCGCTGTCCAGCAGCTCGCGCAGCTCGTTGGCGATGGGCGCCGGGAACAGCCCGGGGCTGGACGACACCACCTGGCTGAGCTTCACCAGGGGCGGGCCCAGGGAGACGACCACCTTGTGCAGGCGGGGCGCCAGCGCCTCGGGCCTTCGGGTCTTCTTGCGCAGCAGCGCCGGCCCCAGGTTCTTGAGCAGCACCCACTGCATCTTCTGGAGGCGGAGGAGCTCACGCGGCCCCAGACGGCGCACCGTGGCGTGGGTGACGATCGCCGCGGCGGGATCGGGGGCGAGGGTGCGTTCGATGGCCGTCTCCAGGCGTGGGGGAGGGTTCCGCTCTGGCCGGGCAGGTTAACCCCCGCGCCACGAGCCGGTCCACGCCGGTTCGTGTGCGGATCGTTCCCCGCACGGGCACCCGGTCGGTTACCTTCGGATGGTGGAGGGCTACGGGGTCGAGCGCAACGACCGGGAGGGGTGCGCGGTCATCGCCGTGGAGGGCGAGATCGACCTGATGGCGGCGCCCCGCCTGCGCGAGGCGCTCGTCGCGTCCGTCGTCGAGGGCCACCAGCGGGTGGTCGTCGACCTCACCGCCACCGAGTTCCTCGACTCCACCGGCCTGGGTGCGCTCGTCGCCGGCCTCAAGCGGATCCGGGCCCATGGCGGCGACATGCGCGTGGTGTGCACGTCGGCCCGGGTGTGCAAGGTGTTCGAGATCACCAGCCTCGACAAGGTGCTGTCGCTGTACGACACCGTCGACGAGGCCTGCGCCGGCGCCTGACGCCGTGTGCGGTCGCATCGTGGCGGCCACTCCCGTCTCCGTGCTGGCCGAGCAGTTCCTGGCCGCCGACGTGCGGGCGGCCGAGCTGGAGGCCCGCTACAACGTGGCGCCCACCGACGACGTCGTGGCCGTCGCCGCCACGCCGGCGGGGCGGAGGCTGGGGACGCTGTCGTGGGGCCTGGTGCCCAACTGGGCCGAGGCGCCCGCCGCCGGGCGGCGCATGGTGAACCTGCGGTCGGAGCGGCTGGCCGACCGGCCCGGGTTCCGCCGGACGCTCCAGCGCCGGCGCTGCGTGGTGCCCGCCGACGGGTTCTACGAGTGGCGGGCGGCGTCGCCCGACCGCCCCCGGCAGCCGTTCCTCGTCCGGGCCCGGGACGGGCGGGCGCTCGCCCTGGCCGGGCTGTGGGACGTCTGGCGTGACCCGGCGCAGCCCGGCACCGACCCGCTGCGGACCTGCACGGTGCTGACCACCGACCCCAACGACGTCGTGCGCCCGCTCCACGACCGGATGCCGGTGGTCCTCCCGCCCGGCGCCTGCGACGTGTGGCTGGACCCGTCGGTGACCGACGTCGACCGCCTCGTCGCCCTGTGCCGCCCGTGCCCGCCCGAGCTGCTGGAGGCGTGGCCGGTGAGCACCGCGGTCAACAGCGTGCGCAACGACGGCCCCCATCTGGTGGAGCCGGTAGACGGCTGACACCGGGCGAAACGTCCGGAATCCCGACATCCCCACTTCCCGGGGCAATCGTCCTCCGGTACCCTCGCCACCCGGTCCCGGATCCGAGGTGGGGTGAACCGTTGGGGATGCGTCGTGTCCATCGTCTCGCCGTGGTGGTGCTGGCCGCCCTGATCGCCGGCACCCTGGGCACGGCGACGGCCACCGTCGCCGTGCGCCGGGCGTCCACCTCGCAGCCGTCGGCCACCCCGACGACCGGCCCCCTCCAGGGCCTGGCCACGCTGGCGTCGGTGCCGGCGGCGGCGGGCGAGCGGCTCCTCGGCATCGCCACCTTCGGCCCCTCCACGAGGGTGCGCGGCGACGCGCTGGCCGACCTCGGCCTCGACGTCCTGCCCATGCGCGAGCTGCCGCTCGCCCTGGTGTCGGGGACCAAGGCCCAGCTGGAGGCGGCGGTGCGCAAGGGCGTGGCCCTCGACGTCTACCCCGACGAGAAGCTGGTGCTGCACTCGGCCGAGTCGACGGCCGCCATCGGTGCCGACACCCTGCGCGACACCGGGCTGCGGGGCAGGGGCGTGGGCGTGGCGGTGGTGGACACCGGCATCGACGCCACCCACCCCGACCTGGCCGACCACGTGACCCACAACATGAAGCTGGTGGGGCCCGAGATCCTGGACGTGCTGGGCGGCAAGCACCGGCCCGACGAGCCGCCGGGGACCCTCGTCGTCCCCATGGACGGGATGAACAGCGACACCACGTCGGGCCACGGGACGCACGTGGCCGGCATCGTGGCCGGCGACGCCCACACGTCGCCCGACCAGGTCGGCGTGGCGCCCGACGCCGACCTCATCGGCTACGGGACGGGCGACGCCATCTCGATCTTCACCGTGCTGGCCGCCTTCGACGACATCCTCGTCCACCACCTCGAGTGGGGGATCAGGGTCGTGAACAACTCGTGGGGGCAGTCGGGCCGCCTGTTCGACCCCAACCACCCCATCAACGTCGCCACCAGGGCCCTCCACGACGCCGGGCTGGTCGTGGTGTTCTCGGCCGGCAACGACGGCGCCGAGGGCACCATCAACCCGTACTCGGTCGCCCCCTGGGTCATCTCGGCCGGCTCGGCGAACAACGACCGGGACCGCTCGGCCTTCAGCTCCGGCGGCTACGAGCACGACAACTCGACGGCGGCCCCCGTACCCGACGACCGCCACCTCCGCTTCGACGGCGACCGCATCGGCATCTACCACCCCGACGTGAGCGCGCCCGGGACCGACATCGTGTCGTCCGGCACGCCCACCGGCATCGGGACGCTGTCGCCCGCCCTCCCGGGCGGCACGGCCACCCTCTCGGGCACGAGCATGGCGGCGCCCCACGTCTCGGGCGTCGCCGCGCTGCTGTTCGAGGCCCGGCCGTCGCTCACGCCCGACCAGGTGCGCCAGGTCCTCCAGGTGACGGCGGCCCCGATGCGGGGCGAGGCGGAATTCTTCGAGAGCGGCTACGGCTTCACCGACGCGGCGGCGGCCGTCGCCCTCGTGCGCCGGCCCGACTTCTCCCAGGCCCTGCTGGACCGGCTCCAGGCGGCCGCCGACGACCGCGTCCTCCGGGCCCGGTCGTTCTCGGTGCGCGCCAGCGACCTGTGGGCGTTCTCGCCCGAGCTCCCGGCGACGGTCTCCGGCCTGGTGTCCCGTGAGTTCGCCACCGAGGTGGCCGCCGGCACCGACGCCGTGCGGGCCGTGGTCTCCTACCCCAGCCTCGCCCTGGTCGGCATCAACCCGTTCGACTGGCAGGTCAGCGTCACCGACGCCGCCGGCAAGGTGGTCGGGACGAGCACCCCGTCGGCCACCGCCGGCGTGTCGACGATGTTCGCCGAGATCGACCCGGCCGCCGTCCGGTACGGCACGTGGAAGGTCACGGTGACCGGGGTGCTGGGGGCGGCCGACACCGACGCCCTGATCGGCAACGCCGTGACGGTGGCGGTGGCCCAGGTGGCCCGCCGGACCGCCGAGGCGGTGGGCGTCGGGCCCCGGTTCGTCCCCGAGGGCAGCGCCACCCTCCACTTCCAGGGCCAGGTGCCGCCCGCCGTCCCGCTGCCCGTGCCCCTGTCGTCGCCCGAGGGGTGCGTCCTCACCCAGGGAGCCGTGGACGCCACCATGGGCGGCTCGCCGGCGGCCGGCACCTGCACGTCGGGCGTGGTCGGTTGGGCCCTCGGCTACGGCCTCGAGATCCCGGCCACGTTCACCTCACCGGCGCTGCCGTCGCCCGCCGTGGTCGGCGGCCCGTCCAACCTCAGGCTCTGGCTGGCCGACCCGGCGGCGGCGGTGTGGACGGCGGCCTTCGCCTCTCGTGTGGGCTACGTGCTCGACGCGGTGGCGCCCGACGGCACCGCCACGTCGATCGCCGCCGGCGACATGGAGCGCAGGATCGACGGGGCCGACGAGGTGCGGGCCGAGCCCACCAGGGCCGACTACGCCTTCACCGTCTCGCCCTCCACCGTGCCGGTCGGGTCGAGGCTCCGCCTGAAGCTGAGCTTCTCGGGCGCCTACGCGTCCGGGCTGCGCATGCTGTTCGGCGGCGCCTACGCCGACTCCGGGCTCACCCTCGGCGTCGGCCGCATGGAGGGCTGACCCGCGGAGCGTTCTGACGTCGTCGTTTACCGAGACGGCGAGGAGGCGGACCGGGCCAGGGCGGCGCGGGCCGAGGCGGCCACGCCGGAGGCGTCCAGGCCCAGGGCGGCGTGGATGAGGGTCGGCTTGGCCTGGGGGATGTAGGCGACCGGCGTCCCCAGGACGACGACCGACGGGGCCGGGTGGCCGGCGGCGGCCGCCGCCGTGGCCAGGGCGTCGGCCAGGAAGGCCCCCGCCCCGCCGACGCGCGTGCCGTCCTCGACGGTGACCACGACCCGGTGGCGGGCGGCGTCGGCGACGAGCGCGGGGTCGACCGGGCGCACCACCCGCACGTCCCAGACGGTGGCGGGCACGCCGTCGGCGGCCAGCTGGTCGGCCGCCTCCTCGGCGGCCTCCAGCATGGTGCCCACGGCCAGGATGCACAGCTCGCCGTCACCGCGGCGCACCAGCCGGCCCTCGAGGCCCGAGCCGACGTCGCCCGGGGCGGCCTGGCGGGCCACGCCCTTCGGGTAGCGGATGACGGCCGGCCCGTCGCACTCCAGGGCCTCCTGGAGCATGACGCCGATCTCCTGGTCCGACGACGGGGCGAAGACCGTCATGCCCGGGATCTGCAGGCACAGGGCGAGGTCCAGCACGCCGTGGTGGGACGGCCCGTCGTCGCCCGTGATGCCGGCGCGGTCGAGGGCGAAGACCACCGGCAGCCCGTGCAGGCCCACGTCGAGGTTGGCCTGGTCGAACGCCCGGCTGAAGAAGGTGGAGTAGACGGCCACGACCGGCCGGAGCCCCCCCATGGCCATGCCGGCGGCGGCGGTGACGGCGTGCTGCTCGGCGATGCCCACGTCGTGGAAGCGGCCCGGGAACCGCTCCTGGAACGGGATGAGGCCGGTGGGGCCGGGCATGGCCGCCGTGATGGCGTGGACCTGGGGGTGGCGATCGCCCACCTCCAGCATGGCCCGGGCGAACGCCTCGGTGTACCCCGCCGGACGCCACTTGGGCGGGCCCGTCCCCACGTCGAACACCGGCGTGTCGTGCAGGCACTTCTCGTCGTCCAGCTCGGCCGGCGGGTAGCCCCGGCCCTTCTGGGTGAGGACGTGGACGACGATGGGGCCGTCGTAGGCGGCGGCGTTGCGGAGGGCGGCCTCCACGCCGGCGATGTCGTGGCCGTCGAAGGGGCCGGTGTAGCGGACGCCGAGGTCCTCGAAGAACACGGGCGGCTCGAACACCTCGCGCAGGGCCGCCTTGGCGCCGCGGAGGCTCGAGTAGGCGAGCCCGCCGACGGCCGGCATGTCGTGCACCAGGTGCTCGAGGCGCTCCTGGAGGTGGACCCAGCCCGGGCGCAGCCGCAGGCGGGCCAGGCTCTCGCCCAGCCGCGACGCGGTGGGGGCGTAGGACCGGCCGTTGTCGTTCAGCAGGATGACGACCCGCCTGCCGCTGTGGCCGAGGTTGTTGAGCCCCTCGAAGGCCATGCCGCCGGTCATCGAGCCGTCGCCGACCACGGCCACGATCCGCCGGTTGGCGCCCGTCCCGTCCACCGCCGTGGCGATGCCGTGGGCGTAGCTCAGGATGGTCGACGCGTGGCTGTTCTCCACCCAGTCGTGCTCGGACTCGGCGCGCGACGGGTACCCGGACAGCCCGCCGCTCTGGCGCAGCGTGGCGAAGGCATCGCGCCGGCCGGTGACGATCTTGTGCACGTAGGCCTGGTGGCCGGTGTCCCACAGGATGATGTCCCGGGGGGAGTCGAACACGCGGTGGAGCGCCAGCGTCAGCTCCACGGCGCCCAGGTTCGACCCCAGGTGCCCGCCGGTGACGGACACGGCCTGCACGATGAACTCGCGGATCTCCGCCGCCAGGGTGGCGAGCTCGTCGGCGGTCAGGGAGCGCAGGTCCGCAGGGCCGTTCACGCGCTCGAGGACCATGGCCCTCCCACCGTAGCGGGGGCCCGCGGGGTACGTGGAGTCAGCCTCCGGGGGTGCCCCACGCCTGGACGACCACCGTCCGCGCCGGGCGCGGCCCGTCCAGCTCGACGAGGAACAGCCGCTGCCACTGGCCGAGGGCCAGCTCGCCGGCCGCGACCGGGAGCACGATCGACGGCGTGGTGGCGAGCAGGCCGCGGATGTGGCTCCAGCCGTTGCGGCGCTCGTCGGGCTCCAGGTTCTGCCACCGGTTCTCGAGGTCGTCGTGCGCCCACGCCCGGCCGGCGGGCGCCAGCTCCTCCAGGACGGCCGCCAGGTCGGCGTGGTGGCCGGCCTCGTCCTCGGTGACGGCCAGGCCGCAGGAGGTGTGCGGGCAGAAGACGTTGACCATGCCGTCGGCCAGCCCGGCGCGGCGCACCACGTCGGCCACCCCGTCGGTCATGTCGACCATCTGGAGCGGGGCCTCGGTACGTAGCATGAGTCGCTCGGGAGCGCGCAGCACCATCGCCGCCCCCACCCCTGTCGGCACAACCGGATCGATCGCCATGGACCGCTATCAGTACCTCATGCTCATGGGGCTCTGCCTCTTGATCACCCTCCCGCTGGAGCTGGTGCTCGGCGCGCGGGTGTGGCGCCAGCCCCGCCGGCTGGCCCTCACGCTGGCGATCACGGCCGCGCCGTTCGTCGTCTGGGACGTCATCGCCGTGGCCCGGGGCCACTGGGGGTTCAGCGACAGGCTCACCACCGGGTGGGAGATCCTGCCCGACTTCCCGGTCGACGAGCTGGTGTTCTTCCTGGCCGTCCCGGTGTGCGCCATCCTCACCCTGGAGGCGGTGCGCAACGGGCTGGCGTGGCTCGAGCGGCGGGGATCGTGATCCCCGCCTACCCCGGCTTCTCGCTGCTGGCGGCGGCCGTCGTGGTGCTCCTGGAGCTCAAGGTGCTGCGCACCGGGGTGTTCCGCCAGAAGGCGTACTGGATCGCCATGGCCATCGTGTTCGCCTTCCAGGTCCCCGTCGACGGGTGGATGACCAAGCTCTCGGACCCGATCGTGATCTACAACCCGGAGGTGCTGAGCGGCTGGCGCTGGCCCCTCGACATCCCCACCGAGGAGTTCGCCTACGCGTGGGCCATGCTCACCCTCGCCATCCTGGTGTGGGAGCGCCTGGGCCGCCGTGGCCCGCAGCCGACGACGGAAGACCGCGCCAGCGCCGGTATCCTGGGCAGGCTGTGAGGAGAATCGGCTCGGAACCGGAGGTTCCTCGCCGAGCCGGCCGTGCTGCGGCCGCCCGGCGAGCCGGCCGTCCTCCGCGCTGCCCCCTGTGCCGGCATCCGGAGGGGCCGCCTGCGGCGGCGGGGACGGCCGCCGGCGATTCCCATCGGTCGAGGCGGCCGAAGGCCACGGGGCATCGGTGACGGGGCTCGCCATCGTTCTCGCCGCCCTGGTGGCCATGGAGGGCGTGAGCTACCTGACCCACCGGTTCGTGATGCACGGGTTCGGCATCGGCCTCCACCAGAGCCACCACGACCCCGACGGCGGCGGGTTCGAGCTCAACGACCTGTACCCGATGATGTTCTCGTCGGTGGCCGTCGCCGCGTTCGCGGTGGGCACCGCCGTGCCCGTCCGCAACCTGGTGCTCATCGGCGTGGGCATCACCCTGTACGGCGTGTCGTACCTGTTCGTGCACGAGATCTACATCCACCGCCGGCTGGGGTGGGTGAAGGGCCGCTACCGGGTGCTGGAGTGGATGAAGTCGTCGCACCGCATCCACCACCTCTACGGCGGCGAGCCGTTCGGCATGCTCCTTCCCCTGGTCCCCGCCGAGCTGCGCCGGAGGGCACTGGGGGCCACGTGGGACCCGTTCGCCGCGCCGGACGCCGTCAGCCGCGTGCCCTGAGCCGCCCGGCCGCCCGGCGCAGCCGGATGCGGTTGTAGCGCTGGGCGGCGATGCACGGGAGGTTCACGGCCAGCGGGTACGCGGCCATGAACGGCGCCAGGAGCGGCGGGTTCAGCGCCACGAACACCGGAGCGGGCAGGAGGGCCAGCCAGTGCCCCAGCTCGGCCCGGCGGGTCTCCGCGGCGAAGCGCTCCAGGTCGGCGGGAGCGCGGCCCCGCAGGCGCCGCTTGTCGAAGCCACCCTCGAAGGCCGCCCCCGCCTCGGGCAGGAACCGCTTCCAGCGCCGGATGCGGGCGACGTCGACGTAGAACCGCCCGCCCTGCTCCCACCGGCGCTCCCGCCACAGCCAGCCGTCCCGGTCGAGGAGGCGGAGGGGCAGGCGGTGGGACACGTACCCGGTGCCCACCTGGACGGCGGCCCACGCCGCCGCGTCCAGCGCGATCACGGCGAGCAGCCGCCCCCGCGTCACCGGCCCGCCCGGCGTCCGGCAGGCACGGCCCGGCCCCGCCACCGCACCTCGCCGCGGACGTGGGTGAGGACGAGCGAGCGGGCGAACACCATCAGGAAGAACGCAAGGGGGACGGGGAAGGCGAGCGCCGTGGCGGCGCCGAAGCGCCCGACGCGCGCCAGCATCCACGCCAGCTGGGCGGCGTAGGCGGCGTAGAGGGCGGCGGCGGGGCCCCGGCCGATCGTCCCGGCGCCGAGGTACCAGGCGGCCGAGATGCACCCGCTGAGCCACACGGAGATCGACACGAGGGTGAGGGGGCGGGTGGCGCGGGCGCCGGTGGCGAAGTTCTTGGTCCACCCCTCGACCAGCTGGCGCACGCCGCCCGGGTACATGCGGAACGCGATCGTCCCCCGCCCGCCCAGGCACGCCACCGGCCGGCCCGCCTCCGTGAACCGGCGGGCCAGCGCCACGTCCTCCACCACCTCGCCCCGGACCGCCGCGTGCCCGCCGGCGGCCAGGTAGTCCTCCCTCGCGGCCACCAGGCACGGCCCGAACGCACCGGTGGGGGGCCGGCGCCGGCGGGCGGCGGCGGGGGCGAAGGCGCCGACGCCCATCATCGACACCACGTTGAACAACGCCGAGAGGCGCTCGTAGGGGCGCTCGGTCACGTGGAAGGGCTGGACCGACACCAGCCCGGCCCGGCGGGCGTGCTCGGCGACGACCCGGGCCAGCCCGCCGGGGGCGAGCTCGGTGTCGGCGTCGAGGAACACCAGCGTGGGCGACGCCGTCGCCTGCACCCCTGCCCAGCACGCCCACGACTTGCCCGTCCACCCCGCCGGGAGCGGCCCGGGCGCGACGACGGTGGCGCCGGCCCGCCGCGCCACCTCGGCCGTGCCGTCGGCCGACCCGTCGTCCACGACCACCATCTCGGCCGGGCGCGGCTCCTGTCGCGCCAGCGACGCCAACAGGGCCGGGAGGGTGTGCTCCTCGTCGCGCGCCGGCACGATCACGGCGACCTCTCCGGGCACCGACCCGCCGCTCGGCCGGCACCGGGGGATCGACCACAGCAGCCAGGTCCCGACCAGCCACCGCAGGCCCTCGAGCGCCAGGCGCGTCCCGGTCATGGCCTACCGTCGCGCATGCGAACTCGTGTGGCAGCACTGCTGGTGGCCCTGGTCGTCGCCGGGGGCGGGTGCGACGGCGGCGGCGACGGGGCCTCGGGGACGACGACGGCGGCGGACGGGACGACCACCACGGCGGCCGCCGGTGGCGGCGGCGGGGACGCCTCGACCACGACGGCGCCGGCGCCGGCGGCCGACCCGGAGCTGGAGGACGTCGTCCTGCGCCAGGGCGACTTCCCGCCGGGTTGGACGTCGGAGCCGAGCGACGACCCCGACGACGAGGAGGCGGAGGCCGCCCTGCGCCGGTGCCTGGGGCTGGACGTCGGCACCGCCGAGCGGCCCGAGGCGAGGTCCCCCGACTTCTCGGTGGGCGACGCCATCACGCAGGCCAGCTCGTCCGTGGACCGGGCACCCGACATGGCGACCGTCGACCGGGAGTACGCCGCCATCACCGGCCCCCGGTTCCTCGACTGCGCGACGCGCCAGTTCGACGAGGTGATCGCCGAGGAGGCGGCCGGCGCCCAGTTCGCCCCGGCGAAGGCGGCGCGGCTGCCCTTCCCGGCGTACGGGGACGGCACGGCGGCCGTGCGCCTCACCACGACGCTGTCGGCCGAGGGCCAGCAGCTGCCGATCGTCGCCGACCTGGTGTTCGTGCGCAAGGGGCTGCTCGGGATGAGCTTCTCGTTCATCAACGCCGGCGGGCCGTTCGACGCCGCCCTGGCCGCCGACCTGGTGCGCAAGGTCGTGGCCCGGGCGTGACGCGGCCGCCGGTCAGCGCGCGCCCACGCGCGGGCGGGCGACGCGGGCGGCCACGGCCAGCTTCTGCCACCCGGGCACCCGCACCCGGGCCGTGAACACGTCGTACCCGGCCTGCTCGATGCGCACGAGGATCCCGGAGTAGAGGACCCGGGCGGCCGAGATGCAGCGCGCCGCCACCGGCGGGAGCATGGGGATCCCGCGGTCGCCCGAGGCGTAGTAGCGGCGCGTGCGGTCGATCTCGAAGCGCAGGAGCTCCACCCACTCGGGCGTCACCCGCCGCTCGGCCAGCGCCCGTTCCGCCCCGAAGCGGCGGACGTCCTCCTGGGGGACGTACACCCGGCCGCGCTCGAGGTCCTCGCCGACGTCCCGCCAGAAGTTGGTGAGCTGGAAGGCGATGCCCAGGTCCCGGGCGTGCCCGAACGCGTCCGGCGACCGGGGCTCCAGGATGGGCAGCATCATCTCGCCGATGACGGCGGCCGACCCGTCCATGTAGTCGAGGAGGTCGTCGAACGTCTCGTAGCGCTCGACGGAGAGGTCCATGGTCATCGACCGCAGGAAGCGGCGCACGCACCCGGGGTCGATGTCGAACGCCCGCACGGTGTGCACGACGGCCTTGAGCACGGGGTCGTTCGACCGGCCGGCGGCCAGGTCGGCGAAGAAGCGGTCGCCGAAGGCGGCGAGGGCGGCCGCCCGCTGCTCGACCGGGACGGGCCCGAGGTCGTCCACGATGTCGTCGGCGTACCGGCACAGCCCGTACAGGGCGTGGACGTGGTGGCGCTTGACCCGGGGGAGCAGCGACGTCGACCGGTAGTACGTGGTGCCGTACCGCTTGTTGAGCTGGCGGCAGCGTGCGTACGACGCCTCCAGGGTGACAGGTGACGGGCCGGAACGGACGGTCACCTCCCGAGCTGCTCCTCCACCCGGTCGGCGGCCAGCCTCCCCGACAGCAGCACCATGGGGACGCCCACGCCGGGCACCGTTCCCGATCCGACGAAGACCAGGCCCGGCACCGCCTTCGTCACGTTGTTGGGGCGGAACGGGCCGCTCTGGAAGAACCGGTGGCTGAGGGCGAACGGCGTGCCCCGCTCCATGCCCCGGCGCTCCCAGTCGGTGGGGTCGAAGAACCGCTCGACTTCGACCTCCGACGGGTAGCCGAGGGCGGCCACCCGGGCGGTCAGGTCCTCCTTCACCCGCTCCCGCTCGTAGACCCAGTCGATGCGACCGTCCAGGTTGGGCATGGGCTCGAGCACGTACAGCGACGAGCACCCCTCTGGCGCGAGGGACGGGTCCGACGACGACGGGCCGCTCACCAGGATGGAGGGGTCGGGCATCCGCGTGCCGTCCTTCAGGAGGGCCTGGAACGCCCCCTTCCACGCGGCGCCGAAGTGGATGTTGTGGTGGGCGGCCCCGGGCGGCCACCCGCCCTTGACGCCCGCCAGCCAGACCACGCACGACGGCGAGTAGTTGCCCTTCCGCAGCGTCCGCGGCATCTGGAGCTCGGGCAGCATCGTGCGGTAGGCGACGGCCAGGTCGGGGTTGAGGACCACGGCGTCGGCCGTGATCACCTCGCCGGTGTCGAGGCGGACGCCGGTGACCGGCCCGCTGGTGCCCGCCCGCCGCACCACCCGCTCGACGGAGCGGCCGTAGACGAAGGTGGCGCCCGCCTTCTCGGCGGCGGCGGCCAGGGCGCGGGGGATGGCGTGCATGCCACCGGCGGGGAAGTACACGCCCTCGACGGTGTCCATGTAGGTGATGACGCAGTACACGGCCAGCGCCTCGAACGGCGACAGGCCGGCGTACATGGACTGGAACGAGAACAGCCGCACCAGCCGGTCGTCGGAGAAGTACGACTCCACGACCGAGTTGAGCTTGCGGAACCCGCCCATGCGCACCAGGTCGACGATCGGGCGCAGCGGCCACGCCAGGTCGAGGGGGGAGTCGAAGCTGCGGTCGATGAAGTTCGGCAGCTCCAGCCGGTAGAGGCGGCCCAGCCAGTCGCAGAACCGCCCGAACTCCCCGGCGTCCTTGTCGCCGCACTCCCGGCGGATCTCCTCGGTCATCGCCTCGCGCCCGTGGCGGACCCGGATGGCGGACCCGTCGGCGAAGACGGCCCGGTACATGGGATCGACAGGGGACAGGGTGAGGTGGTCGGCCATGTCGGCGCCCGCCGCCCGGAAGACGTCGGACAGCAGGCCGGTCATGGTCAGCACCGACGGCCCGGTGTCGAAGCGGTAGCCGCCCTCCTCCACCAGGCCGGCGCGGCCGCCGGGCACGTCGGCCCGCTCGATCACCACGACCTCGTGGCCGCGACCGGCCAGGTGGCACGCCGCCGACAGCCCGCCCAGCCCCGCACCCACCACGACGACGCGCATGCGCCCACTCTCCCGCCTGGGGCCCGACCCTGCAAAGGGCCCGGGTCTCGGGGAAGCTGGGCCGGTGCCCCGCCCGATGCTGCCCGTCGTCTCCGCCGTCATCGTGCTCCTGGTCGCCGGGCTCGTCGGGACGGCCACCGTGGACGAGGGACGGGGGGAGGCGGCGCCGTCACCCTCGTCCCCGCCGTCGTCCCCGCCGCCCCCGCCGCCGGCGGGATCGTCCACCACCGCCGCACCGGCGGGCATCCAGTCGGTGGTCCCCTCTCTCCAGGCGTTCGTGGAGCGCGAGCGGGGCCTGGCCTTCAAGGAGCCCGTCGACGTGACGCTGCTGGACGACGACGCCTTCGAGGCCCGGCTGCGAGAGGACGAGGACGAGGACCTCGAGGAGCTGCGCGACGCCGAGGCCGTCCTGCGGGCCATGGGGCTGCTCGACGAGGGGACCGACCTGGTCGAGACCGTGCGCGAGGTGACGGCCGCGTCGGTGCTCGGGTTCTACGACCCCACGACCGACGAGCTGGTCGTCCGCGGCGCGGCGGCGACGCCGTACGTCCGCGTCGTGCTCGTGCACGAGCTGCTCCACGCCCTGGAGGACCAGCACTTCGACCTGGACCGGTCCGACCTGGGCGACGAGGCGTTCCTCGGGTTCCAGGCCCTGGCCGAGGGCAGCGCCGTGCGCATCGAGGAGCGTTACCGCGACTCGCTGTCGGCCCGGGACCGGGTCTCCCTCGGCGCCGAGGAGATCCGGCGGGCGGCGCAGGTGCCGACCGACGTCCCTCGGGTGGTGGAGGCGCTCTTCGGGTTCCCCTACGCGTACGGTCCGGGCCTGGTGGAGGCGGTGGTGGGAGCGGGGGGCGTCAGCCGCCTCGACGCCGCCTTCGCGTCCCCGCCGGCCAGCAGCGAGCACGTGCTCGACCCCCGCAGCTACCTCCGCGGGGACGAGCCCCGGGCGGTCCCCGTCCCGGCGGCCGACGGGCCCGCCTTCGACGACGGCGAGATCGGCGAGCTGTTCCTCCTGCTGATGCTGGACGCCGAGCTGGGCAACCGCGACGCCGTGGCGGCGGCCGACGGGTGGGGCGGCGACCGCTACGTCTCCTGGACCGAAGGTGGTCGCACCTGCGTCCGCATGGACTTCGTCATGGACACCGAGCGGGACACCGCCGAGCTGGCGGACGCGCTGGCACGTTGGGCGGGCGAGCGGTCGGGCCGGGCGACGGCGTCGGGCACGTCCCTGCGCACCTGCGGCTGACCGCCGGCCTCCGGCCGCCGCGTCAGTGGTCACGGCCGGCGACGAAGCGGGCCAGCTCGCCCAGCTGGGCGGACGCGTGGCCCTCCAGAGCCGTCCCGCCGAGCGACGCCAACGCCTCGTCGAGCCGCCGGTCGATCGTGCACTCCACCTGCCGGCGGGCGCCCGTCTCCTCGAAGATCCCCTGGAGCTCGGCCACCTCGCCGGGCGTGAGGTCGGAGGCGCCGAAGCGGTCGGCCAGCAGCTTGGCGGCGGCCCCGTCGGCGGCCGCCGCCGCGAACGCGTAGAGGGCGGTCGGCTTGCCCTCCCGGAGGTCCTCGCCCACCGGCTTGCCCGTGAGCTGGCTGTCGCCGAAGGCGCCGAGGAGGTCGTCGCGCAGCTGGAACGCCTCGCCCAGGGGGCGGCCGAAGGCCGACAGGGCGGGGGCCAGGTCGTCGAGCCGGCCGGCCAGGGCGGCGCCCAGGTGGAGCGGCCGCTCGATCGTGTACTTGCCCGACTTGTAGAGGCTTATCCGGCGCGCCTGCTCGACGCTGACCTCGCCCCGGACCGTCCCCAGGAGGTCGAGGTACTGGCCGACGTTCACCTCCAGGCGCAGCTCGGTGAACACGTCGAGGGCGGCCCGGGGGGCGGCCGACAGCAGCAGGTCGGCGTAGACGAAGGCCAGGTCCCCCACCAGGATGGCGACGCCCTCGCCGAACCGCCGGCCCTCGCCTCGCCAGTCGGCGACGGCGTGGCGCGCCTCGAAGCCGCGGTGCACGGTGTGCCGGCCGCGGCGGCGGTGGGACCCGTCCATGACGTCGTCGTGGATGAGGGCGAAGGTGTGGAGGAGCTCCAGGGCAGCACCCGCGTCGACCACCGCAGGGTCCTCGGGATCGCCCCCCGCTCCCACGAACGCCCAGTGGCAGAACGCCGGGCGGAGGCGCTTCCCGCCGGCGAAGACGAGGCCCTCGATCGCCTCGATCAGCTCGGGCAGGTCGGCGTCCAGCTCGGCCCAGCGCTTCGACTCCGTCCGCAGGAGGACGTCGATGCGGGCGTCGACCCGGGCCGCGATCCACGTGAGGCAGTCGGGTGCGGAGTGCACGGCCACCATCCGAGCCTACGGGCCTGCCCGGATGACGACATCGCACCGCTCTTTGGCATGCTGCGGCGGTGCGCAGGCTCTCGGCGGTGGAGCGCTCGGCCTACGACCACGTCCCGGCGCCGGTGGCGCGCAGGGTGCGGGTCCAGCGGGTGCCGGTGCTGCCGCCCCACGCCGACGCCATGACCCTCGGGCCGCTGGTCCTCGTGCGCCGGGACGAGATGCGCCACCGGACCGGGCGCCGGGAGCTGCTGGCCCACGAGCTGGTCCACGCCCGGCAGTGGGCGGAGCTGGGCGTGGCCCGGTTCCTGTGGCGCTACCTGCGCGGGTACGCCTCGAACCTCCGCCGCCTCCGCCGCCACCACGACGCGTACCTGGCGATCCCGCTGGAGGTCGAGGCCCGGGCCGAGGCGGGGCGCTGGTCGGCCCGCCGGCCGCCGCCGGCGGCCTAGCCCTCGGCCGCCCTCGACGGCTCGGCGGGCGGGGGTCCCGGCGGGGGGTCGGCGGCGTCGCCGTCGGCGGTGTGCCCGTTGGTGCCGACCACGGGCGTGACG
>DATLFN010000039.1 GCA_035540975.1 Acidimicrobiales bacterium | reverse complement strand
GGCGGGCAGGTTGGTGCGCACCTGGGTCAGCGCCGACAGCACGGCGTCGCCCTGGGTCGCCACCACGCCGCGGGCGGTGGTGATCTGGGTGTCGACGGCCTTGACGATGTCGCCGCCGGCCTTGACCGACGCGTTGGCCGTAACCGTGGCCGTGGTGGCGAGGTGGCCCACCAGGCGGATGGACTTGTTCGTGAACTCGCCGAAGGCGTCGACGGCGGCCTTGGAGCCGGTCTCGACGGCCGCCTTCATGGACGTGGACGCCTCGTCGAGGCGGGTGCTGGCCAGCTCGACCTGGGCCTGGGCCTCGGCCTTGGCCTCGGCCGAGGTGTCCGACAACAGGGCGATGGCCCGCTGCTGGGCCTGCTCGGCCGCCCGCAGGTCGGCGTGGGCCCTGGCGGTGATCTCGGCGCCGGCGTCGACGCCGACGGGCGGGGAGTTCATGACGACGGCGGCGGTGCCGGTGCCACCGAGGGCGACGGCGACGGCGGCGGCGGCGATGGAGCTGATGCTGAACATTGGAGGTTCTCCTTGGGGTTGGGGCCGGCCCCGGGGTGGTGCCGGCGGGCGTTGGTCGGAGGACTGATCGCCCGACCACCGCTGCTCCGTCGCGGCGACCGTCGCTTCGGGCGGCTGGTGGTGCGACCCGAAGGGATGTCATCCGCTCGGAGTGAGAGAGGACCGTCGCTCGGGTGGCGGTGATCCACGCCGACGCAGCGACTCGGCTGTGCCCTCGGATCGACAATATCGACGGCTATGGGTAGTTTCTCTCGATGCGCTCAGCGAACCCGCAGCGCAGGCAGCCGGGCGTCGGCACACCGCGGCGATGAGCCAACCCGGGGGCGGGCGAGTGGTGGCAGTGCACGCGCGCCAGCTCGTCGCCGACGTCGTCAGCCGAGTCATCGACGGCATCGAGGGCTTCTCGGCAGTGGCGGTGCCAGCCGGGGCCGGCGAAGTCGTGCCGACCCTGCTGGCCCACCGTCCCGACGTGGTGGTGGTCGAGGACGCACCGCCGGACGTCGACGGTCAGTCGTTGGTACTGGAGATGCGCGAACTCGCACCGTCGACGGCGTTCGTCTTGCTGACGGGAGACTCCAGCGGCCGGGCGGTCGTGCGCGCTCTGCACTCCGGCTGTCGCGGCTTCATGCACACCGCACGCGCCTCGGGCGAGCTGGTGGGGATCCTTCGCACCGTCGTCGCGGGCGGGACGGTGTTTCCGGGCGACGCCATCGCCGACACTCCTCGGCTCGACGACCTGGTCGTCCACTATCAACCCGTCGTCGACCTCGAGGGCAACGGTGTCGTGGAGACAGAGGCGCTCGTGCGATGGAACCACCCCATGGTGGGCCTGCGCGGCCCGGCGGAGTTCCTGCCACAGGCCGAGGTGACCGGTCTCATCGAACCACTCGGATGGCACGTGCTCGGCCAGGCATGTCGGCAGGCCGCCGCTTGGCGTGCCGAGCTTCCCGACGCCGAAGGGCTGTCGATGGCGGTGAACGTGTCGCTCCGCCAACTCGTCGCGACCGATGTGGTCGATCGCGTCCAGGATGCTCTGGACCAGGCCGGCTTGGCCCCCGACGCCCTCGTGCTGGAGTTCCCGGAGACGGCTCTTGCCGCGGGCGACGCCCCCTTGATCGACCGACTCCAGGCCGTCGCCGCCCTCGGCGTCGAATTGCGTGTCGACGACTTCGGGACCAGCCAGTCGTCCTTGGTGCACCTGCGCCGTCTTCCCATTTCCGCCTTGAAGATCGACTACGACTTCGTCAACGCCATGCTGGCTCGGTCCAACGCCGCAGACATCGTCGGCGCCATCGTCGCCCTCGCCCACAGCCTGGGCATGAGATCGGTAGCGGAGGGCATCGAGAACGAGCGCGAAGTGTCGTTGCTCCGCGAGCTCGGGTGCGAACTAGGGCAGGGCTACGTGTGGGCCCGCCCGCTCGATGCCGAGGCATTCGCATCCTGGTACCTGGACCACCTCGGTTTGCCGTGTCGCCCTGCTGCGACGCAGCGAGACAACGGTCGCGACCGGGCCAACGGTACGGTCACGCTGAAGTACGAGCACTGCGGCTGGTGCCACCGTCGGGGTGCCTACCTGGTGCCAGGCCGGCCCATCCTGCGGTGCAGGTACTGCCAGGCGCACTTCGACGTCTCGGCGCTGTCGCCCGGGAGGCTGTCCGAGCGCCTTGACGTCTACGCCCGCAATCTCCAGGGTCGCCGGACCGCCGAGCACGTGAACAGGGCCGGTGCCTGCTCGGAGTGTCGACCCGGCCGATCTCCGCGGTAGATCGGTTCGGCGCGAGCCAGTCGGCACTGGCACTGCGGCAGGAGATCCGTCGCTGTGGTGTGCAGGATCTGCAGATCGATCGACCAATAGCCGTGGATGACCCGGTTGCGGAGGCGAGCGGGTTGCGCCCACGGGATCCGGGAACCGCGCCTTCACCTGGTCGTCGAGCTGAGTTGCCGCCTCGCCGAGGACGGTGAAGTTCCAGAGCAAGGCGTCTCGGCGCTGACGGTCCGCGCTGAGGGTGGCGAGGTCGATGCCATCGACCAGCGAATTGCGCTTGTGACGCGGCCTCGATCATCTCCCCGATCAGGAGCAGTTCACGCCGCATACAGCGGGCGGGCCTCGGCGAGAACCTCGTCTCGCAGTCGCTCGTGCAACGAGTTCCGCGACACGAGGTCGACCGGCCGGCCGATCAGCTCGGAAAGCTCGTCCGCGAGCTTCTCGATGTCCCAACCGAGGCGGCTCTCCGGCGCGAGGTCGTAGAGCACGTCGATGTCACTGTCGGGCGTGTCCTCGCCACGACTGACCGAGCCGAAAACCTCGAGCCTCGACACCCCGTAGCGGCTGCAGATGTCGCGCAGGCGATCCGGGTTGACGGCGAGGCCGGGGACGGTCACCGACCCATCGTACGGGCGTCGTCAAGGGCCGGCTGGGGTTTCTTGCTGACCTCGCCACGGGGCGCCGTCGAGGGCCGCTGGATACCCCTATTGACCCCTCGTGTCGCGTCCTAGACCGTGTACCGAGCCCACAAAGCCCTGCTCAGCGACCTATCGGCCTAGATGTCGTAGTAGAGCATGAACTCCCACGGGTGGGGCCGGAGGCGGACCTCGTCGATCTCCTTGAGGCGCTTGTAGGCGATCCACGTCTCGATGAGGTCGTCGGTGAACACGCCCCCCGCCTTCAGGAAGTCCTGGTCGGTCTCCAGGGCGGACAGGGCCTCCTCCAGCGAGCCCGGGACCTGGGGCACCTGGGCCAGCTCCTCGGGCGGCAGGTCGTACAGGTCCTTGTCGACCGGGTCGGGCGGCTCGATGCGGTTCTGCACGCCGTCCAGGCCGGCCATGAGCATGGCCGAGAAGGCGAGGTAGGGGTTGCAGCTCGGGTCGGGGCAGCGGAACTCGACCCGTTTGGCCTTGGGGCTCTTGGAGTACAGCGGGATGCGGCAGGCGGCCGAGCGGTTGCGCTGGCTGTAGACGAGGTTCACCGGCGCCTCGTAGCCGGGCACCAGCCGCTTGTACGAGTTGGTGGTGGGGGCGGCGAAGGCGAGGATGGCGGGCGCGTGCTTGAGCAGCCCGCCGATGTACCAGCGGCCCAGGTCCGACAGTCCGGCGTAGCCGGTCTCGGCGTAGAACAGGGGCTCCCCGCCCCGCCACAGGGACTGGTGGGTGTGCATCCCCGAACCGTTGTCCTGGAACAGCGGCTTGGGCATGAAGGTGGCCGACAGGCCGTTGGCCCGGGCCACGCTCTTGACGACGTACTTGTAGAGCATGAGGCGGTCGGCCATGGTCAGCAGGGTGTCGAACCGCATGTCGATCTCCGCCTGCCCGGCGGTGCCGACCTCGTGGTGCTGCACCTCGATCGGGATGCCCAGCTTCTGCATCTCGATGACCATCTCGGACCGCAGGTCCTGGAAGTGGTCCATGGGCGGGACGGGGAAGTAGCCCTCCTTGTACCGCGGCTTGAACCCGAGGTTCGGGCCCTCGTCCTTGGCCGAGTTCCAGATGCCCTCCACCGAGTCCACCTGGTAGAAGGCGGAGCGCTGGTCCTGCATGAACCGCACGTCGTTGAAGATGAAGAACTCGGCCTCGGGCCCGAAGTACGCCGTGTCGGCGATGCCGGTGCTGGCCAGGTACTCCTCGGCCTTCTTGGCGACGTAGCGGGGATCGCGGCTGTAGCTCTCCCCCGTCACCGGGTCCTGCACGAAGCAGTTGATGTTGAGCGTGGGGTGCTGGCGGAACGGGTCGACGACGGCGGTGTTCGGGTCCGGGAGCAGGATCATGTCCGACTCCTGGATCTCCTGGAAGCCCCGGATCGACGAGCCGTCGAACCCGTAGCCCTCCTCGAACGCCTCCTCGGTCAGCTGGTTCACGGGGACCGAGAAGTGCTGCATCAGACCGGGGAGGTCGCAGAACCGGAAATCGACGATCTCGATCCCCTCGTCCTGTGCGAGTCGGACGACCTCCGCTGCGCTGCGCTGCTCCACGAGTCCCTCCCTGGGCGACGGCGATCTCGGCCGGCGACAGCCTGCCACCAACGCCCGCCGCCTGCCCGGGCGTGATGTGAACAGATTGTGAAGCGGCGGGTCAACGGGGCGGCTACCTGGGCGGCGGCTGCGAGACTGGAAGCCGACGACGAAGGCAGGACGGACATGGAGCGCCAGCAGGACTACGTGATGCGGACGGTGGAGGAGCGCGGCGTGCGCTTCATCCAGCTGTGGTTCACCGACGTGCTGGGCATCCCCAAGGCGTTCAACATCACCCCGGCCGAGCTCGAGGGCGCCCTCGATGAGGGGATGACGTTCGACGGCTCGGCCATCGACGGGTTCAGCCGGGTCCAGGAGAGCGACGTGCTCGCCGTCCCCGACGCCACCACGTTCCAGCTCCTGCCCGCCCGCAACGCCAACTCGCCGGTGGCCCGGGTGTTCTGCGACGTCAACAACCTCGACGGCACGCCCTTCGAGGGCGACCCCCGCTGGGTCCTCAAGCGCCAGCTGAACCGGGCGCACGACAAGGGGTTCTCGTTCTTCGCCGCCCCCGAGGTCGAGTACTTCTACTTCGCCGGCGACGCCGACACCCGTCCCCTCCAGCCCCTCGACCAGGGCTCGTACTTCGAGCTGACGGTGGCCGACCTGGCCGGCGACCTGCGGCGGCGCACCGTGCTGACCCTGGAGGACATGGGCATCCCCGTCGAGTACAGCCAGCACGAGGACGCCCCCAGCCAGCACGAGATCGACCTGCGCTACACCGACGCCCTCACCATGGCCGACACCGTGATGACCGTGCGCCTGGTGGTCAAGGAGATCGCCCAGGAGGCCGGGGTCCACGCCACCTTCATGCCCAAGCCCATGGCCGGCCTCCAGGGGTCGGGGATGCACACCCACTTCTCCCTGTTCGAGGGCGACGCCAACGCCTTCCACGACGAGGGCGACGAGCACCAGCTGTCGGCCGTCGGCAAGAAGTTCATCGCCGGCCTCCTCACCCACGCCCGCGAGATCACGGCCGTCACCAACCAGTGGGTCAACTCGTACAAGCGCCTGATCGCCGGCTACGAGGCGCCCGTCTACGTCTCGTGGGCCCGGAACAACCGGTCCGCCCTGGTGCGCGTTCCCGTGGCCAAGCGGGGCAAGAAGGAGTCGGCCCGCATCGAGTACCGGGCGCCCGACCCGGCGTGCAACCCCTACCTCGCCTTCGCCGTGGTCCTGGCCGCCGGCCTCAAGGGCGTGGAGGAGGGGTACGAGCTGCCACCCGAGGCGGCGGCCAACCTCTACCTGATGACGCCCGAGGAGCGGCTGGCCGACGACATCGCGTCGCTGCCCGGCTCCCTGGCCGAGGCGCTCACCGAGATGGAGCGCTCCGAGCTCATGGCCGAGACCCTGGGCGAGCACGTCTTCGAGTGGTTCCTCCGCAACAAGTGGGCCGAGTGGACCGACTACAAGGCGCAGGTCACCCAGTTCGAGCTCGACCGCTACCTCCCCCTGCTCTGACGAACGAGATGGAACCGCTCCTCCTCCACCCCGACCCGGTCCCGCCCGCCCTCGCCCAGGCCCTCGACCTGGCCGGCTACCCCTGGAAGGCCGTCTCCTCGTCCGACATGGCGACCCGCCTCGAACCCGAGGACGGGTGGGCGGGCGCCATCGTCTGCGCGGCCGACGACCCCGAGGACGCCTTCGCCCTCTGCCGCGCCCTGCGCAAACGGGACCTGCCGCTCGAGCCGCTCCTGCTCCTCGTGACCGGCCCCCAGCTCCCGGACCTCGAGCTGCGCGAGGACCTCTTCGACGACTTCTCCCTGTGGCCCTTCCAGCCGCGCGAGCTGGAGGCGCGCCTCAAGCACCTGTTCTGGCGGACCGGCCGCGGCACCCGTCCGGAGCTGGTGGAGTACGGCCCCCTGGTGCTCAACCTGGAGACCTACCAGGCCGGCATCTCGGGCCGGCCGCTCGACCTCACCTACATGGAGTACGAGCTGTTGAAGTTCCTGGCCACCCACCCGGGCAAGGTGTTCACCCGGGAGACCCTGCTGTCGCGGGTCTGGGGCTACGAGTACTACGGCGGCGCTCGCACGGTGGACGTGCACGTCCGGCGGCTGCGGGCCAAGCTCGGCAACGAGCACGAGCAGCTGATCCAGACCGTGCGGTCGGTGGGCTACCGCTTCGGCCAGTCCCGCTGGAGCCTCTGAGGGCGCCGGACGGCGGACCGGCTCAGGCGTCGTCGGCCCGGCCGCTGAACGACTCGCCGAGGACGGCGCACACCAGGGCGGCGGCCGCCAGGAACAGGGCGGGGAGCACCACCACCACGACCACGGCGATCGCCAAGCCGCCGACCACGCTTCACTCCCCCTCGCCGGCGCGGCGCGAGCGGGCCCACGCCTCGACCTCGACCACGGCCCCCAGGGGGAGGGCGGCCACCCCGACGGTGGAGCGGGCCGGGCGGTGGTCGCCGAAGGCGGCCGCGTACTCCTCGTTCATGGCGGCGAAGTCGCCCATGTCGGTGAGGAAGACGGTCGTCTTCACGACGTCGGACAGCGACGCCCCCTCGTCCTCCAGGAGCAGGCGGAGGTTGGCGAGGGCCTGGACCGTCTGCTCCCGGACACCGCCGTCGACCAGGGCGCCGTCGCGCAGGCCGACCTGGCCGGAGCAGATCAGCCAGCTCCCGGTCCTCACGACGGGCGAGTAGGGGCCGACGGGCTTGGTCATCCCCGCACCCTTGCCCGCCGGGGCGCCGACGGCAAGGAGGCGTTCACCGCCGGGTGGGCCACTCGGGCGGGTAGCCGTCGGCCCTCCAGGCGGCGGCGGCCACCGCCGCGAACACGGCGTCGGACACCGCCACCGGCGGGCCGCCCGACGCGATGACCTCCACCTCCACCCCCGGCATGTCCCGCGCCCGCAGGATCCCGAACGAGCGGATGGTGAGGTCCCGGGGCACGCCGGCGGGGTCCACGGCGATGCCCTCGGTGCGCACCCACCCCAGCGCCATGTGGGCGGCGCCCACGCAGTACGAGCGGAGGACGACCTCGTCCAGCGGGTCGCCGCACTCCACCCGGACCCGGATGCCGCCGCCGTCGGCGACCTCGGCCTCGGCCCGCCCCCCCGAGGGCGCCGTCACGGCGGCGTCGCCGCGCACGGCGGCCGCCAGCACGGCCGCCTCCGCCCATCCGGCGGCCCGCACGGCGGCCGACGTGGGCGGGCCGGCGACGTCGACCTCCTCCACCACCAGGCCGGGCGCCACCGCAGCCACGGCCTCGGCCACCCCGGGCGTGCGCGCCACCCGCACGACGCCCGACCCGTCGGGGCGCACACCGGCGGCCACCGGCGGCCGCTTGGGGCCGAGGCGCACCACGTCCTCCCGGGAGAGGAGCACCCGCACGGGCCGGCCGTGCTGGTCGGCCAGCCGCCGGGCCGCGCCCGGGGCCAGGGACGCCACCTTGCCGCCGAACGCCCCGCCGTTGGCCAGGGGCGACGCCGGCTCCCCACCCGGCTCGCACCACGAGGCGTCCGGCTCCAGGTAGGCGGGCTCCACCCACGTCGTCCGCAGCGTCACCGCCCAGTCGCCGGGGGGGCACTCGAGCGGGTGGGACAGCGCCAGGGTGCTGCGCCGCCCCTGCACCTTGCCGGCCCGGGCCCGGGCCTCGGCGAGCGTCTCGCCCACCGCCCACCCGCCGCGGCCGTCGGGCACCGCCACCAGGGCGTCCGGCGGCGACGTGTCGTCGGCGAACCCGCCCCGGCCGAGGGCGACGTGGGGACCGACGTCCTGGGCGGCGCCCCCCTCCAGAGCGGCCCGCCGGCGGGCCGCGTCGAGGTCCCTCGCCGGTGCCGGCGCAGCCCCCGGCCGGGTGGCGGCGGCGAAGGCCTCCTTCACCCCCAGCCACCCGGTGCAGCGGCACAGGTGGGCCAGGAGGGCGGTGTCGACGTCACCACCGCCCGACGCCTTCAGCGCCGCCAGGCGCACGACGATGCCCGGCGTGCAGAAGCCGCACTGGCTGCCGCCGGCGGCGGTGAAGGCGTCCGCCCACGCCCGCCGCTCGGCCTCCGGGAAGCCGTCGAGGGTGGTCACCGTGCGCCCCGCCACCCGCCGGGCCGGCGTCACGCACGCCACCCGGGCCTGCCCGTCGACCAGCACGGTGCAGCACCCGCACTGGCCCTGGGGCGCGCAACCGTCCTTGGGGCTGCGGAGGCCGAGGCGGTCACGCAGGACCTCCAGCAGCGAGGCGCCGTCGTCCTCCACCGCCACCTCGCGGCCGTCGACCCGGAACCTGAGCGACATCGGCCCACGATAGGTTGCCCCCATGCCGCCCCTCAGCCGTCGTGAGTTCCTCCTCGCCGGCGCCGGCCTGGCCGGCCTCGCCGCCCTGGGCGCCTGCGGCGACGACGGGAACGACAACGCCGCGACCACCGGCTCCACGCGCTCCACCGAGCCGGCGGGCAGGGCCACGTTCAGCCTCGTCGTGTCGACGTTCACCCACGTCTCCGGCATCGACGAGCGCCTGACCGTCGCCCTGCTCACGGCCGAGCGGACCGGGCCGGTGGCCATCGACGGGCCCGTCGAGCTCGCCATCGACGGCGAGCCGGTCGAGTCGACCGTGCACACCGACGGCACCCCGCTCCCCTACCTCCTCGTCCGCCACCGCTTCGAGAAGCCGGGCCCGGTCGAGGTGGCGGCGACCTACAAGGGCGAGACGAGCGAGGCGGGCGTGACGGTGTCCGACCCCGCCGAGGTCGAGGTGCCCTTCCCGGGCACGGCGATGATCTCGACGCCCTCGCCCACGCCGGCGAACACCCTCGGCGTGGACCCGATCTGCACGGCCGACCCGCCCTGCCCGCTGCACGACGTGAGCCTGGACGCCGCCCTCGGCGAGCGGCGCCCCCTCGCCGTGCTGTTCTCCACCCCCGCCCTGTGCAAGTCACGGTTCTGCGGGCCGGTGCTGGACACCGTGCTGGCCCAGCGCGAGGCGTTCGCCGACCGGGTCCGCTTCCTCCACGTGGAGATCTACAGCGACCGCACCGGCAAGACGCTGGCACCCACGGTCAAGGCGTACAACCTGGCGGCCGAGCCGGTGCTGTTCCTGGCCGGGGCCGACGGCATCGTCCGCGACCGGCTGGACAACGCCTTCGACCGGGTCGAGACCAGGGCCGCCCTCGAGCGACTGGTGGCGTGACGCGCAACGGCCCGGGCGGGCGCCCGGGCCGGCGGCGACGTCGAGCGGGCGGCTAGGAGAAGGACTGGCCGCAGCCGCAGGAGCGCTGGGCGTTGGGGTTGTTGATGCTGAAGCCGGCGCCCTGGAGCCCGTCCTTGTAGTCCAGCGACGCGCCCCGCAGCAGCTGGGCGCTCTCGGCGTCCACCACCACGCTGACCGGGCCGTTGGAGGAGCGCAGGTCGTCGTGGGCGAACTCGCTGTCGAAGAACATCTCGTAGGAGTAGCCCGAGCAGCCACCGGGACGCACCGCGATGCGCAGCGCCAGGTCGGGGTTGCCCTCCATGGCCAGCAGCTCGGCCACCTTCTTGGCCGCGTTGTCGGTGATGGTGACGAGGCCGGTACCGGTGCCAGTTTCCGTGGTGCTCACCAAATGCTCCTTGTTCGGGATACGGGGACGATTCTACCGGGTTGCCAGCTCAACTTGGCAGGGATCGCGGTCGGCGAGCGTCGCGAACCGCTCGACGGTGGCACCGCCGAGCACCTCGACCATGCCTTCCACCACCCCCCGGTGGAGGTGGCAGACCAGCTCGGGGAAGGCCTCGGCCAGGCTGCGGAACGGGCAGTGGGTGAAGGCGATGGTGGTGACGGCGCCGTCGGTCTGCTCGACGGGATCGAACCCGAGGTCGGTGAGCTCGCCGCGCACCGACGCCAGGCACCCCCCGTCGCCGGCGCGCACGGCGCCCGCGTGGCGCCCGTGCTCCCGGCCCACCGAGGCCACCGCCTCGGAGTCGGGCTCGAAGGCGGCCGCCACGTTGGCCAGCAGGCCGGCCATGAGGGGAAAGGTGGGTGGCTCCAGGCCGAGCGACGGCGCGTCGGACGCCAGCGAGTAGCGGTGCTGGGGCCGGCCCACCGTGCCGCGGGAGTCCACCTCGACGTCGAGGAGGCCCACTTCCCGCATGCGCTCGAGGTGGGGCCGTACCGTGTTGGGGTGCAGCCCCAGCGCCTCGGCGACGTCGGAGGTCGACCGGGGGACGCTCGCGCGCGCCAGCTCCAGGTAGATGGCGTAGCGCGTGTTGTCGCCGAGCGCCTTGAACAGCTGGAGCCGGTCCACGCCTGGAATATACCAGGCCCGTTCCTTGTAAACTCGACCTGATGCCCGCACCCTCCGTACCCGCGCCCACCGAGGACGCCGTGCGGGGTGCGCTGGCGGGCGTGATCGACCCCGAGCTGGGCGACAACGTGGTCGACCTCGGCATGGTGCGGCGCATCGAGATCGCGCCGGACGGCGGGGTCGACGTCACGGTGGCGCTCACCACCGCCGGCTGCCCGCTGCGGGCCCAGCTGATGAAGGACGTGAAGCTGCGGGTGGGCGGGCTCCCCGGCGTCTCCGACGTCCGGGTCCACTTCGGCGAGATGACCGAGGAGCAGAAGAAGAGCCTGATGGCCCGCGCCCGGTGGAAGGCGCGGGAGAACCCCCCGAGGACCGACATCCCGCCGACCACGCGCATCGCGGCCGTGGCGTCGGGCAAGGGCGGCGTGGGGAAGTCGTCGATCACCGCCAACCTGGCCGTGCAGCTCGCGCTCCGGGGCCTCACCGTGGGCGTGCTGGACGCCGACATCGGCGGGTTCTCGATCCCCCGCATGCTGGGCGTGGAGGGGCAGCTGGGCGCCGAGGGCCGCAAGATCGTCCCCCTGGAGAAGCCGGTGGGCGACGGGCGCCTCAAGGTCGTGTCCATGGGCTCGGTCGGCAACGCCGCCGAGGACCAGGCGATCATGTGGCGGGGGTTCATGCTCAACCGGGCCGTCCAGCAGTTCCTGGAGGACGTCCGCTGGGGCGACCTGGACTACCTGCTGATCGACATGCCGCCCGGCACCAGCGACGTCCAGATGGGGCTCGCACGCATGCTGCCCCACACCGAGGTGCTGATCGTCACCACGCCGGCGCTGGCCGCCCAGAAGGTCGCCGCCCGGGCCGCCGACATGGCCCGCAAGGGGTACCTGCGGGTGGCGGGCGTCATCGAGAACATGAGCGCCTTCCGATGCGAGCACGGGCAGAGCTACGCCCTGTTCGGGTCGGGCGGCGGCGAGCGCCTGGCCGCCGAGATCGGCGTCCCGCTGCTCGCCACCATCCCGCTGGACCCGTCGGTCGCCGAGGGCGGCGACACCGGCCGGCCCGCCTCACTCGCCGCGCACGGCCCGGTGGTGGAGGCGTTCGCCGCGCTGGCCGAGCGCATCGTCACCGATGCCCTGCCGCCGGTGGAGATGACGTCGTGCACCGCCCGCCTCTTCGAGAGCGTCGAGGCGGCCCTCGGCCCGGCGCCCGCCTGAGCGCCGACGACCGAAACGAGCGGCCCGGCGATCCGGCGGCAGGTTCGGGCGCATTGGCGCCCCTTCCTGCCGCCGGAGCAGGCGGGCCCGGCCCTGAGCGCCGACGGGCTCAGTCGGCCAGGCGCAGGGCGACGGCCGGGCGAATCCGCGACGCCTGCTGCGCCGGGGCGATGGTGGCCACCACCGAGGCGGCGGCGGTGAGGACGACGAGGAGAGCCAGCTGGAGCCACGGGACGGTGAAGCTGAGACCCTCCCCGAACGCCCCGTTGGTGAGCAGGCGCCACGACGACACCACGGCGAGGAGGACGCCCAGGACGATGCCCTCCAGGGCCACGAACATCGACTCGGCGACGAAGGCCCGCCGCACGGCGCCCGACGGGAAGCCCAGGGCCCGCAGCACCCCGACCTGCCGGCGCCGCTCCCACACCGCCCGCACCATCACCACGCCGAGGCCGGCGATGCCGACCACCAGGCCGAGTGCCAGGTACCCCTGCATCAGCCGGAAGAACTGCGACTGCTGCGAGAGGCCGTCACCCACCTCCTTGCGGAACGACACCGCGTCGGCGCCGTTGGCCACGAACGTGGCGTTGACCTCCTCGGCCACCGCCTGCGGGTCGAACCCGGGCTCGGCGTCCACGTAGAGCAGCGTGGGGGCAGCGAGCGGGCCGGCCAGCTCGGCCAGGGCGTCGGCCGACATGAGCGCCGGCGTGAAGGCGAAGCCCGACTTGGCCACGGCGCCGACCTCGAGCGTGCGGCTGCGGCCCGAGGAGGGGTCCCGCACGGTGAGCGTCGCCCCGATCTCGAACGCCTCCTCGGGCGGGCCGCCGCCGTCCTGGAGGAAGAACTCGTCGACGATGACGAGGCCGGGGTCGGCGAGCACGGCCCGGTAGGCGTCGGCGTCGGTGGCGGCACCGGGCGGCCTCTCGTCGAGCACGGGCGGGCCCAGGGCCACGAAGTCCTCGGTGAAGCCGGCCACCGGCCAGGCCATCGGGTCGGGGTCGTCTCGGGGTGCGAACTCCGCCACGGCCGTCGTGAGCGTCGCCACGCCCGCCACGCCGGGGACGGCGGCCACCTGCTCGGGCGACACCGGGGAGGCGGCGTTGGACTGGACCTTGAGGTCGAACCGGCCGGCCACGTCGGCCGTGAAGTCGTCGATCTGCGAGGAGAAGACCCGGCTGAACAGCGTGATGGACGTGAGGGTGAAGACCACCAGGGCGTACATGGTGAGGATCATCCCGGTGCGGAACCGCCGGGCCAGCGGGTAGGCGAGGCCGATGCGCAGGGCCATGCTCGACCCGCCGGCGATCCGCCGCACGAGGGCGCCCAGCACGTCCTGGTTCTGCGAGACCAGGGCCACGGCGGCGCCGGTGAGGATCACGCCGTCCACCACGAACAGCCAGATCTCGGGGTTCTCGAACGCCTCGCTGGCGACGTCGAAGCAGGCGACGGCCCACACCAGGACCAGGCCCGAGGTGACGGAGACCAAGGGGCGGCGGGGGACGAAGCGGCGCAGGAGGGGCACGATGCCGAGGGCCGCCAGCGCCGGACCGGCCAGCACGCCGAAGGCGTCCTGGTTCGACAGGCCCGAAAACGTGAGCGCACCGCCGGCCACCAGGGCGACGACCGCCGGGACGAGCACGATGGCCCGCTGGCGCCCGCCGATGGGCTCGGGCAGGTCGCGGATGGCCCGGATGACGTTGAGCCGGGCGATGGAGAACGAGGTCAGCACCACTGTGGCCAGCGAGATGAAGAAGCCCGTCACGAAGCCGCTCTGGATGCTGGCGAAGGTCGCCGTGTACCGCAGCTCCAGCGAGAAGTCGCCGCCGTCGGCGAAGATCCCCGCCGCCACCAGGACGATGAGCCGCCCCACCCCGAGGCCCACGATGGTGCCGGCGGCCGCCGACGCCAGCGCGTAGAGCCACCCCTCCATGGAGAACGACGCCACCATGGCGGACCGCCGCAGCCCGACGGCCCGCAGCATCCCGAGCTCGCCCCGACGCTCCTGGGCGAGCATCACGAAGATGTTGACGACCAGCAGGATGCCGGCCAGGACGCTGAAGAACCCGATGGCGGTGAACAGCTCGGTGAACTGGGCGCCCGCCTCGTCGGCGGCCTCCAGCAGGTCGTCCTTCACGGGGTCGACCGACACCGGGAGCCCCTCGAAGGCGTCGTGCAACCGCGCCTCGACGGCCGCCGTGTGCGCCGCGCCGTCCTCCACGCCGCCGGCGTTGGAGACGAGGACCAGGGGGACGGGCGGGGCTGCTCCGGGGGGCGGATCGGCCGCCATCGAGGCGATGGTGCCGGGGGCGACGAACAGGTTGGGCGACTCGCTGCCGAAACCCACCTTGAACCCGGCCAGGCCCAGCCGGGGGAGGACCCGCTCGACGGTGAAGGAGCGGGTGCGCCCGTAGGCGAGCACCTCGACGGCGTCGCCCCGCTCCACCTCCAGGGTGCGGGCGAGGTCCCGGCCGATGGCCACCCGGTCGCCCGACGGGGTGGCGCCCTCGATGCCGGTGGCGCCGGCGTCGCCCCCGAAGGCCCGCCCGGCGTCGAAGTCCAGCTCCACCACCCGGGCGCGGGGCTCGGCCCGGGGGTCGGCGCCCGGCCGCACCGCCGCCGCCTGGAGGGTGAGCACGGGGACGACGCCGTCGATCGGCGCTCCGTCCAGCCCCTCGACCGCCGCCCGGGCCCGGTCGGCCGTCGCCTGGTCGGGCGCCTGGACGACCTCGTCGACGGGGCCCAGCTGGGTGAACGCCGACCGCCGGATGGACGCCTCCAGCGTCTCGCCGACCACGAACGACCCGGTGATGATGGCCGTCCCGAGGAGGGACCCGACGAGCACGAGGATGGTCTCCCGGGGCCGGCGCACGGCGTTGCGCATGGCCAGCCGGCGCCACACCGGGCGGGCGACCATCGCCACCAGGAACGGCAGCGAGATCAGGGCGACGGCGGGCATCAGGGCCGCCCGTCGCGGCGCTCGTCGTCCACGATGACCCCGTCGCGCACGACGATGCGCCGCTGGGCCGACGACCCGATGGCGGCGTCGTGGGTCACCAGGATCAGGGTGAGCCCCCCGGCGTGGAGCTCCCGGAGCAGGTCGAGGACCGACGCGGCGGTCTCCGAGTCCAGGTTGCCGGTGGGCTCGTCGGCCCACACCACCAGCGGCCGGCCGGCCAGGGCGCGGGCGACGGCCACCCGCTGCTGCTCGCCGCCCGACAGCTCGCCGGGGCGGTGGCCGAGGCGGTGCCCGAGGCCGATCCGCTCCAGCGTCTCCACCGCCGCCCGGCGGGCGGCCCGGGCGCCCGTCCCGGCCAGGAGGAGCGGCAGCTCGACGTTCTCGGCGGCCGTGAAGACCGGGATCAGGTTGAAGGCCTGGAAGACGAACCCCATGCTCGACGCGCGGTGGCGGGTGCGGTCGGCGTCGCTCATCCCGTGGATGCTGCGCCCGCCGAGCACGACGGTGCCCTCGTCGATGTCGTCCAGGCCGGAGAGGCAGTTCAGCAGGGTGGTCTTCCCCGAGCCCGACGGGCCCATGACGGCGAGGAACTCACCGGAGGTCACGGAGAGGTCCACGCCCTTCAGGGCGGCCACCTCGTCGGCTCCCGTGCGGTACGTCTTCACCACGCCGGTGGCCACCAGGAGGGGGTCACCCGGCGCCACGGGCTCGGGTCGCGCGTCGGTCCGGGTTCTCACCCGTCGAAGGCTAGGGCCGCTAACCCACCAACCCACCGCTCACCCGCGAGCGACCGGGCGGGGGCCGACCCCGGCCCGGCTGGGGGGCAACCCGGGTGCGACGTCTACAGGGTGACGGGCTCGTCCCCGCGGCGGCGGCGGGGCACGGGGAGGGTGAACCGGAACGAGGCCCCGCCCGAGGGCGCCGTCTCGTACCAGATCCGCCCGCCCATGGCTTCGACCAGGCTGCGCACGAGCGAAAGCCCGAGCCCCGTCCCCCGGGAACGGTCGCGGTTCTCGCGCCCGAGGGTCCGCACCCGGCTGAACAGCGTGGGCACCAGCCCCGCCGGCACGCCGGGGCCGGCGTCGGTCACCGACAGCTCCAGCATGCCGTCGGCCACCGACTCGACGGTCACCTGCACGGGCGCCGAGCCGTGCTGGAGGGCGTTGTCGACCAGGTTGGCCACCACCTGCTCGAGCCGCCGGGCGTCGGCCACCACCGGGATCCCGGGCGGCACCTGGACGGCGACCCCTTCGGGGTGCCCGAGCCTGGCCAGAGCCGTCTCCACCAGGGGACCGAGCTCCACCGGGCTGGGGCTGAGCCGGAAGGTGTTGGACTCCAGTCGGCTGATGTCGGACAGGTCGTCGGCCAGCCGCGACACCCGCTCCGCCTGCCCGCGGATGGACGACCCCAGGCGGCGGACGCGCTCGGCGGTCACGTCGTCGCCCGCCGACTCCAGCGACGAGGCCAGGGAGAGGATCGTGCCCATGGGGCCCCGCAGGTCGCTGGTGACCAGGGACATGAACTCGTTCTTCTCGCTCTCGACGTCGTGGGCGGCGGTGACGTCGCTCACCACGCACTGGTAACCGACCAGCTCGCCGTCGTCAACCCGGGGGGTCACCCGCCGGTCGAGGATGCGGCGGACGCCGTCGGGGCGCACGATCGTGATCTCCGATCGCACCGGCGCGTCGGTGGCCGACTCGGGCAGGGCGGCGGCCGACGGCGGCTCCGCCGCCATCACCGACGACAGCTCGGCCCCCTCCAGCTGCTCGGGCGGGACGCCGAGGATCACGGCCAGCGACGGGTTGGCGTACTTCAGGCGGCCCTCGAGGTCGACCTCGTAGATGCCGTCGGACGAGTGCTCGACGACGTGCTCGTACCGGGCCCGGGCCTCCTGCTGGCGCTTGATGACCGCCGCCCAGTACCCCTGGGCCAGGGCGTCGGTGAGCCGGTCCATGGCCGGCAGGACCCGGGTCAGGAGCAGGGAGAGGGCGAGCCCCCAGTGGCCACCCCGCTCCTCGGCCAGCTCGACCGCCGTCTGCACGACGAGGTCGCGGGAGATGCGCAGCACCACCAGCAGCTGGGGCAGCGGCGACCCGTCCCAGGCGGCGGCGGCGCCGACGTCCTGGAGGTCGTCGACGAGGGCCTCGTCCACCTCGGCGCCCTGCCCGGTGACGGCCAGGATGGCCTCGAACCGGCCCTTGGCCTGCTCCACGAACCGGGCCTGCTGGCGCAGCGACCAGCCCTGGGCCTCGGGGAACACGGCACCGAAGATGTCGAACGCCCGCCGGGCCATCTCCTCGGAGCGGCCGTCGAGGGCGGCGAGGAGGGCCTCGGGGTCGGCGCTGTCGGGCTCGGTGACGACGAGGTTGCCGGCGCCGTTCTCGGCGTTGCGGGCCAGGAACGCCTTGACGTCGACCAGCGCCAGCAGCGGCCCGTCCGGGCCCTCGTCGGTGGCCTCGAGGAACTGCGCGTCGAGGAGCCCCCGCACGATGTCCGTGGGGACGTTCAGGTAGGCCGCCGCCTCGGGCAGCGTGACAAGTGGACGGTTTCCGGTGTTTCGCTCGGACATGCAGGTGCCCTCACAGTTCGACGGCGCGGGCTCCTTCCCTGCCCGCGAGCCTCGCGCGGCGCGGGCGCGGCGTCATGCCACCGGTGGGCCGGGCCCGATCCCGATCAGAAGTGGCGGCCGGGACCGAACGTCCGGATGTCGGCCCGCCGGCGGAGATAGCGGGTGGCCGACGCCCGCACGGCGGCGCGGACGGGGGGCAGGAGGAGGAGGATAGCGACCAGGTCGGTGACGAACCCCGGCGTCAGCAGGAGGGCGCCGGCGAAGAGGATCAGCGCCCCGTCGACCAGCTCGCGGCCCGGCACGGCGCCCCGGGCGACCCGCTCCTGCACCCGGCGCACGACGCCCAGCCCCTCCCGCTTCACCAGCCAGGCGCCGACCACGCTGACCAGGACCAGCGCGGCGACCGTGTTCAAAGCACCGATGGCCTGGCCCACCTGGAGGATCACGAACAGCTCCACGAAGGGGACCACCAGGAACAGCGCGAACAGCACCGGGGCCACGACGCGATGCTACGCCGGTGCCGCTCCGTTGGCGGCCAGCGGCGACACCGAGCGAAATCCCCCCACGAGGGGCGTGGGAGCTTGCTTCACTCGCAGTCCCCGTCCGTCCGGGCACCCGCGACGTCGGTCGATGTCGGTCGGGCACGCGTGGGCGTTCGGAGGTCGGAGCCGGGGGCCAAGGCGAGGCCACAACCCATGAAGGCGAGGGCGTAGCCGGTCAGGGCCAGGTCCTCTGCCAAGGCCGGGAGGCCCACCGCTGTCGCCGTCGCAGCCGCCCCGACTGTACCGACGCCGGCGACGAGCAGCCACGTCCAGGGCATCTTGGACGACCACGCCACCGCCACCCAGAGCACCATCGCCACAGGCACGAGTGACCATGCCACCGTCGCAGCGACCGACGTCACCAGTGCGGTGATCAGGAGAGTCACAAAACAGCGGCCGAGCAGCCACGGGGCCCAGGTCGACGCGAAGGCCACTATGGCCGCCAGCCAGAACGCCGCGGTGCCGACCAGCCAGACGGGCGACGAACGCCCGGCGACAGAAGAGGCGACCCCGGCGGCGGCCAGGACCAGCGATACCGAGAGGCGACCGGACGAGACGGACGGGGCGTGCTCGTCGGTTGCTGCGCTCACGGCGTGGCTTCCTCACGGTCGCGGCGCCGAGTCGGATGTGGCCCGGCGACGCGGTCGCGCCCGAGCATGCGGGGCGAGCCGATGGCCGCCATCGCCAGGGCCAGCACGGCAGCCGCCGTGGAGGCCACGACGGTGAGGCGGGCGACCTGCGATGGGCGGTGTTCCACGACGAGGCGCAGATCGCCCGGCGCGGCGCGCACGTGCCAGCCGTTGGCGTAGCCGTCGACCTCCACGTGGGACGCCGACGCGCCGCGCGGGAGTCCCCGGAGCCGCCAACCGGCGTCGAACGTCTCGGCTAGCACGAGCGTGAACGGACGCCCGTCGGCGCGAACGTCGACGACATAACGCGCCGGGCCGTGGCGCGCCCAGGACGTTGCCGCGGCACGGTCCGGAACCCCAGATCCGTCCCGGATCTGCACGGTCTCGGCGCCCACGCCGGCGACCTCATACACGTCGGCGACGCCGAACGAGCCCCCGAGCCGCACCTGCTCCATCCTGGACAGCGCCTCCGCGAGCGCGTCGGGGTCGGCCGTGGGACGTCGCACCCCACGAGGCTCGACGTCGCGGCGGACGACGACGTGGCTCACCCCGAGGGCGCGCAGCAACGGGAGAACGGCCTCCGTACGGCGCTCGAGAAGCGCCCGCTCCACGTCCTGGACCACGCCGAGGAACCCCGCGTCGGGACGGAAGTAGCTCTCCGGCAGGGGCTGGATCGTGGTTCGGCGGACGAGCAATCCTGGTATGGCGTCGACGCCGTAGTACCCCCACGTGGTCTGCCGCTGGTAGTAGTCCGCCAGGGGGAGGACCAATGCCTTGCCCCGTGCCGGTGACGCGTCGAGGAAGGAGGCGGCCTCCCGCCAACCATCCGGGATGGCGACGTGACTCGAACGGGCGGCTCCGCCCCCGTTCGGGACGGCGCCTCCCGTCCAGAGCGGATGCGGAAAGGCGACGAGCGCCACGGCGGCCACCACGGCGACCGCCGCGCCGGCCGTGCGGGCACGACCTCGCAGCGGGCGCAACCTTGCGATCAGGCCCGCGGCTGCGACGGCGACAAGGGCCGCGTACACGAGCACGAGCGGCGCGCCGGCCTTCGTCGATGGTTCGCGAAGCAGCCACATCGCAGGAAGATGGTCGTAGGCCCACAGGTTCAGCTCCGACAGCGGTGGGTGCAGGCCCTTTGCCACCACGACGATGCCGAGGACCATGGAGAGCAGGACCACCGACGCCCGCCGCACCACCCCGCTCGCGACGAGCGGCGCGGCAAAGACGGCGATCACCGGCACGTACCGCAGCCATGCCCACGGCGGGCGGTCGAGGACCGCTGCGTACGGCGTGTACTCAGGGTGGTCCCATGCCCATCCGGCGTTCAGGGTGAGGACGTTCCCGATGCTCGAGCGAGCATGCGTCCACGCCCACGCCCGCACGTCGGTCACAGTGCCGACCTCGGAGGCCCCGCCGCCGACGAAGGTCAAGATCGCAGGGGCGAGCCACCAGGCATTGAGGGCGACCGCCCATGGCAGCGCGGAGAGGAACAGCCGTACGACCCGGCCGGTCCCGCCCGGACCTCCCAACGCCGTTCCCAGGACGGCGAGGGCGACCAACCAGGCGACAGCCACGGCGAACAGCGGTGGGTTGCTCAGCACGTAGGAGAAGCCGACCGTGACGGCCGCGAACCCGGCGGCGCTCACGCGGCCGCCCTGGGCGGCCTTGACGACGAGCGAGCCCGAGATCCCCATGAGGCCGAGGGCGGCGAGGGCCAAGGGGTTGGGGACCTGCGTGAGGACGAACGCGTTGAGGACGGAAAACACGGCCGCCAACGCCACGGCGGGCGAGGTCGAGGTGAACCGGCGGGTGAACAGGGCGGCGCCGAAGGCGACCAGGCCGAGCAGCAGCGCGTAGAGCAGGCGCTGTGCGACCACCTCGCTCCCACCGAGCGCCGTCACGACGCGAATCAGCAGCACCTCCGGCGCGCGGACGACGTCGAACGACGTGGAGCCCGCACCCGTCGTAGCGTGGTTCCACGCCCACCCGAGCTCGTTCGCCAGCGGTACACGCACGAACGGGGGGATGTCGCCGCCGGCGATGAACCGTCCGGGCCGGAACCACGTCTGGCTGACCACCACGGCGACCAGGACCGGCACGGCGACGGACGCCGCCGATGCCAGCTCGCTGGCGCGGTAGGGCGCCGGTCCGGCGTCGACGAGCGCTTCCACCGGTTGGGTGCGGGCATCCGTGCGCGCCGCCGGCGCCCGCGCCGTCACCGGGCCGGGCGCCGCCGTCGGGCGGCTACCATCGGCGGCCGTCCTGCACCCTGCCCGCGAGAGGTGGCCCCTTGGCCCACCAGCGCCCGGTCACCGCCGCCCCGTCGAGTCGGCAGGCTTCCCTGGAGCGGTACGCCGCCACACACTCGCAGTTCGAGGTGACGAGCCGGATCCCCCAACTGCTCGGCCGGGCCGTTGCCCTGTCACGGCACCTCGATGGCGCCGTGATCGACCTCGGCTGCGGCGAGGGAGGCACCCTCGCCGCGTTCTTCACAGTCGAGCGGGACCAGCGGGACCAGCGGGACGAACGGGCGCCGCTGGGGCTGGAGCTCTCGAGCACCCGGGCCGCCATCGCCCGCCGGAGGGGCTTCGCGGTGGTGCTGGGCAACGCGATGCGCCTGCCACTTCGGCCCGGCTCGGTGGCCCTTGCGATCTCCCGCCACGTCATCGAGCACGTAGACAACGACCTCGGCGCGGCCGTGGAGATCGCGCGAACCATGGTGTCGGGCGGCGTTCTCTACCTGGAGACCCCGCTGCGTCTGCCGTGGGCGTGGTACCCGTACCGCAACCAGTCCGGATCATGGGTGCTCGACCCTACCCACGTCCGCGAGTACGTCAGCGCCGGCCAGCTGACGGCCGTCCTCGAAGCGGCCGGCCTGGAGTGCAGGGCGGTGGAGGTCGGACCCATCCGCTTCCCGATCGGCCAGCTCGCCCTGCGGGTCCCGGGGGCGAGCCGGGCTCTGGGCCGCCTCGCGCCGCGCGTCCGCGACCTGGCGTCGCCGGCACTGGCCGTCCCCCGCTACCGGGAGATCCGCGTCCTGGCCGTCAAGCGGTAGTCGCAGGACCAGCGGGACCGGGGTCCTCGGGTCCGGGGCCGGCGCCTCTCTCAACCGGGCCGCGCCGGGCCTCCGTCATCCCGACGACCAACCCGCCCAGCTCGACGGCCTTTAGCCCGAGCAGGCCGAACGACGTCGCCGGCCGGCGGACGAAGCGCCCCGGTCGGCGGAGCAGCGCCGTCCTCGCCGCCTTATGCGCTCCGACGCGACCGTGCCGAGCCAGATATGGCACCACCGTGCGGCCGTAGTAGCGCTTCTTGCGGAAGGTCTCGGCCAGGCGCAATCGGCCCTCGTCGTGGCGGACGACGGCCCGGATCCGCCCGATCTCCCATCCAGCGGCGCGCAGTCGGTCGGGGAGGTCCCAGTCCTCGGGCCCCGTCAGCGTCGTGTCGTACCCACCTGCGTGGTCAAAGGCCTCACGGCGGAACGCCCGCGCCGCCTCCACGCGGGGGTCTCCCAGGTACAGCTCCTTTTCCAGGATCTTGCACCGCGCCCAAAAGCCGCTCCCGAACGAAACCTCGGGGAGGACCAGCGCGCCGGCACGGGGGGAACGCTCGAACTCGACGGCGACCTCGGCGGCGATTTCCGGGTCAAGCACCATGTCGCTGTCGATGAAGACCACGTAGCGGCCCGACGAGGCAGCCGCACCGAGGTTCCGCTGCGCGCTGCGTTCGGGCCCCGCCGTGATCACGGTGTCGGCGACGCTCTCGGCCGCCTCTCTCGTCCCGTCGTCCGAGGAGTTGTCCACGACGATGATCTCGACCTCCTCCGTCTGCGCCCGGATGCTCGCGAGGCAGGCCTCGATGGTCCGTATCGAGGTCCGGGTGGGCACGACGACGGAGACCCCGATCGCGGTCAGCGCCGCCTCCCGTGCCGTCCGTCCCGGGCGGCGTGCCGAGGGGTCATCGCGTGAAAGGCTAACCTCCGCGAGTGACCGAGCCGGACGAATGCGTCGTACCGCCCCTGCGCCACCCCGTTCCGTCCAGCGACCATCCCTTCAACCGCCTCCGGTAAGGACATCCTCCTCGCCATGAGCCGAGGCAGTACCGCCTCGACCCTCCGCAGCCGGCGATCGCCCGCACGCGTCCGCGCCCGGCGCCGGTTGAGGCACCGGCGCCTCAACGGCTCGATCCTCGTTCCGACCGGGCACACCCCGCGGCTGCGGTCGTCGACACCGCCCGAGGTGCCGCCGGCTAGGACCGGGCGACGCCGGGTGCTCGCGTACTGCATACCGTCTTTGCTCACGCTGGGCGTCGTCGCGTCGTGGTTCGAGCCTGGGCACTTCTGGGCAACGGGGGACATGCCGCCGTTCGAGCGGCGGTCCTCGATCGCCGAGGCGTTCTCGATATGGGGCCATCAACTCAGCTCCGCCGGCGGGCCGTCCTACGACGTCGCGCGCCTGCCGGAGCTCGCGATGCTCGCTCTAGGCGACGCCCTGGGCCTCGGCCCCGAGGCGGCCCAGCGGCTCTTCGTCTCGATGGTCGCCGCCTCCGGAGTGGCGTGCGTCGTCTACTTCGCCTTCGCCTTCTCCTCTGCGCCCGTCGTCGCCGCCGCCGCCGGGCTCCTGTCTTTCTTTAACGTGTTCGTCCTCCAGCGGCTTCCGAACGTCCTGAGCCTGTGGGCGGTGCTGGTCATGGCGTTGCTGGGCGGCGTGCTGTTCCGGGAGGCAAGGGCCGCCGACCAGCCACCCCCGGGGGAACGGGTCTCGCGACCGTTCCTCCTCGGCGTGTGCTCGATCACGGCGTCCTACCTGGCGCTGAACCCGCCGCTCCTGGCCTCCGCCATGCTGTGGGTCCTCCTGTGCGTCGCCGCCTCAGGCCTCCTGTGGGGCCGCGCCGCCCTGCACCGAGCGGGCCGCCTCGTCGTCCGGGCCACGCCGTGGGTGGCCGTGCTCAACCTGTGGTGGCTCCTGCCGTTCTCGGTGACGTTGCTCGCGAGTCGCTCCTCGATCGCGGCAGAGACCTCGGTCGCCGGCTGGAGCTGGACGCACGCGAGGAACAGCCTTTCCAACGTAGCCACGCTGAGCGGGACGTGGGCGTGGGATCTCCCCGATCTCTTTCCCTACGCCGAACGTCTGGACCGGCTGCCGTGGGGCGCGCTCCGGTTCGCGCTCCCCGTTCTCGCCGCTTCGGCCCTCGTCCTCGCTCCACGGACCAGGCGGCAGGCAACCAGCCTCATCGTGCTCGCCCTGCCGCTCGTCTTCGTCGGCAAGGGGCTCCATCCGCCGATCGGCGGGCTCAACGCCTTCCTGTACGACCGAGTTCCGGCGATGTACCTGTTCCGGGAGCCGCTCGGGAAGGTCGGCCCGATGTTGCTCCTCATCTTCGTGGCGCTCTGCGCGCTCGCCCTGCACGGCGCGTGGACGGGCGACCGCCAGCGACCCGTCGGGCGTGTTCTCGCTTTCGGGATGGTCGGGGCGGCGCTCGCCTACCCGGCGCCGCTGTGGACGGGCGAGGTCGTCACCGCGGCACGGGGACCGTTCCCCTCCAGTCTCGTCTCGGTTCCCGAGGACTGGAAGGACATCGCCCGCCATCTCGATGGCTCGCCACGGAGGGGCAAGGTGCTCGTGCTCCCGCTTGACGACTTCTACATGATGCCGACGACGTGGGGCTACTACGGAGCGGACGTGATCCCGCGGTATCTCCTCGGGCGGCCTGCCGTGCAGCCCCTCTCCGAGTCCTACTTCGGCGACCCGGCGGCGTTCGGCGAACTCGTCGCCCGCACCGAGCAGGCCCTGCTCGCCGGTGACGTCGGCGAGGTGCCGCGTCTGCTGGACGCCCTCGGCGTGGGGGACGTCCTCGTGCGCAAGGACATCGACCGGCGCTTCCCGGGCCGCTCCCTGCTGGACCCCGAGCTGCTCGACCGTGGACTCGAACGCGTAGCGGACCTCGACCTGACTCTGTCCAGCACCGTGGCCGACGTCTGGTCGCGGAGCGGCGGCGAGGGGACGTTCCATCTGGCCGCAACAGCGGTCGGGTCTGCGGACGACGACGTGAGCGCGCTGATCGGTGCTTCGCCGCCCGGCACGGTGACCCGTGCGGCGGCCGCCGCACCCCGTCGCGGAGGCGTGCTCGAAGCCCCTGACCGGACGATGGGATTCAGCTCGCACGGCGGCCCCCATGTGGTCGACCGTCGCCTCGTGAGCGGCCAGTCGATCGAGGTTCGAACGGTGGGCGAACCGCCCACAGGCCTCGAGCTGCACGATGCGGCGCCGGTGAGGATCGATGGCGTCCCCGTGCTTGCGGTCCCCTCTAAGCTGCTGAACCTCCCCGCCGGCGACCACTGGGCGGTGACCGCTGGCGGGCGGGTTCTCCGTTTCGACGGCGGGCGAGCCCATGCGATCGTCCGCCCGAATGACACCGTCTCCGTCTTCGACACGGCGGCGACCGCCGTCTCGACGGGGCGCTTCTCCGATGTCGGGGACTGCCACGCGAGCGACGGTCGCGGCATGGAGGCGGTCGGCATCCGTGGCGAGGTGCTGGCCGGCGATCTTCCGGCGATCCGGCTTCAAGCGCGCGAGCACGCGGCGTGCTCGGTGCTGGAGGTGCCGCCGCCCCCTACCGGGGAGACGTCGGTGTACCGGGTGCGGCTCGAGTACCGCACCGAGTCCGGACGTCCGGCGAGAGTGTGCCTCTACCGCACCCGGACGGGACGCTGCGAGCCCGTCGCTGCGCTCGGCGCATCTGAGGAGTGGACTGCGTTCGACGAGGTGGTCGTAGCTGACCCCGCCGAGGGGCGCCTCGAGATCTTCGTCTACGCCGACGGTGACGCCGTGGGCGGTATGACCACCGTCACCGAGTACCGCGGCGTGGTCGCCACGGCCCACCCGGCGCGCGACACATGGACGATCCCGCCGACGAAGCCGCGACGCGTCGACCTGCCGCCGGGCCACCACGTCGTCCGAGTCGCCGGAGGCACCCCGACCGCACCGCTCACACCCGGCCCTGTCGGCGACTGCAACGCCGCCGACGAGCGATCGCTCGCCGAAGTCGGCATCGAGGCGTCGTCGATCGACGAGCGACCCCCCGCCGTGCGACTACGCGCGCGTGAGCACATCGGCTGCATCGCGCTCCCCGTCGGCGGTGCCGCGCCGGAGGCGCGCACGCGCGTGTCGCTGGACTACCGGACGGTGGCGGGGCACCGGGCGCGGATCTGCCTCTACCAGGTCGGACCGGACCGGTGTGCGGCCTTTCCCGCGCTCGAGGGCGGCGACCAGTGGCAGTCGTTGGACCACGTCTTTCTCCCCGAGCCCGGCACGAGGTCGCTACAGTTGCTCCTGTACGCCGACGGCGGTGCCGCCGAGCCGACGACGGTGGAGTACCGCGACGTGCAGGTCGGGACGACCACGCCCTTCGACGTGGTCGTCGTTCCCGCCCAGACCACCGGCGGCGCGGAGGGGCCGTTGACGTGGAGGCGGGACGGCCCGGCCGCCTACACCGTCGAGGTCCCCGCGTCACCTTCACCTAGAACGGTCGTCCTCACCGAGTCGTACGCCCCGGCCTGGACCGCCCGCACCGACCCGCCGCTCGAGGCCGAGCACTTCCGGGCCAACGGGTACGCCAACGCCTGGCAGCTCGCACCGGGGCCGCAGGTCACCCTAACGGTCGCCTACGCGCCGAACCGCCTGCTCGAGCCGGCGCTCGCCCTGTCGGCCGCCGCGGCCCTGGTGGGAGGTCGGTTGGCGATCGGCCGGGCCGTGCGACGCCTGCGAGTGGGCGCCCGCAGCCTCCCCTCGTGCGCGGCACGCACCCTGCCGTACCTCCGTCACCGGCGACGGGAGCCCCGCGCCCGCTCGAGGTGATCCAGCACCTCGGTGGCCACCTCGCTCCAAGGAGCGACGCCTCCGGGGCGGACGGTCGGTCCAGATCCCGCGCCCCACCGGGGAAGAACGTCGGCCACCGCCCGGGCGAGGGCCTCGATGCCGGGCCGGACGATCACACCTCCCGAGGCGCTGAGCGAGTCGCGCAATCCGGGAACGTCGTAGCCGATCGACGGAGTCCCCACCGCGGCAGCCTCTGTCACGACGAGGCCCCAACCCTCACGCACGGACGTGACGAGGAGTGCATGCGCCCGCGCCATGAGGTCCAGCTTCTCCGCGTCGCCGATCCGCCCGTGGAAGGTGACCTCGTCGCCGGCGAACCTCCGGCGCAGCGACGCCTCCATCGGTCCTGTGCCGACGATCCACATCCGCCCGGCATCCATGTTCCGGCGCGCCTCGCAGAACGCCCGCAACGCGTGGTCGGGCCGCTTGTTGGGGGCTAGGCGCCCGACGAACACCGCCGTGGGAAGCCGCTCCTTCGTGGGCTCGGGGACGACCGCCGCCAGCTCGAGCCCAACCGGTACGACGGAGACGTCCCTCAGCCCGTACTCCTCAAGCGAGCGTCGGCTGGACTCGGAGATGGTGAGCGTGGGTACCTCGGCGTACCGACGCAGCCATCTCGGCTCGAGCCAGTGCCGGCCGACGACGGCGGCGGCCCGTGGGACCTCGTACGACCAGACCTCGCGCGCGACCTGGAAGGCGAGCGTCAAGACGGGCGTGGCGCCGACGAAGTCCGGCGTGAGGAACGGCCGCGTGTTGACGACGTCCACAACGACGTCGAACACCTCGTGGTCTTCGCTCGCGAAGTAGCGGTGGGCCTCGCGGTACACGCCGAGGCGACCGCCTCGGCGGACATGCCGCACCCCCTCGAGGCGCTCGTCCGCCGCCTGACCGGGCGCTCGGGCACAGAAGAGCGTCACATCGTGGCCCCACTCCGCCCAGTGCCGAGCAATCGTCTCGACGTAGACCTCGGCTCCCCCCGCCGCAGGATGCGCGAGGTCCTTCCAGTTGTAGACGAGGATCCTCACCGCTCGGGTGGACCGACCACCACCGCCGCCGCGGGGCGGGCGACGGCGAAAATCTGGGACAGCAGCAGCTCGCCTGCGCTCGGCACGACGCGTGAGACGCTCCGCCCCGCCCGGTGCAACCCGAACCGGTCCATGGCGACGGGCCGGTAGCCGGCGTCGACGAGAAGGCGCCGGAAGCTCTTCGAGGTGAAGAAGCGCAGGTGCGTGTCGTCGAGGATCCCCTCCTCGCGGTAGCGCCAGTCCCCACGGACGACGAGGCTCCAGAGCACCGAGACGTGGCGCACGTTCGGCACCGAGAGGAGCAGCGTTCCCTCGGGCGAGAGCCACTCGCCAGCGCGGCGAAGGAGGCTCCCCGGGTCGGCCAGATGCTCGAGGACGTCGGCGAGCACGATGAGGTCGTAGCGGGTCCGGTCCCACGTCCACGCATCGACGGGGCAGCAATCGACCGCGTCGTACCGTTTGGCGGCGGTTCGTGCCGCGCTCGCCACGGGCTCGACCCCATGGAGCCTGGTCGCCCCGAGCCCCCGGAGGTGCGGAGCGTCCGCACCTCCAGCGCACCCAACGTTGAGCGCCGGTCCCGTGACGCGAACGCCAGCCCGCCGGGCGAAGTCGTAGAGCTCGGACCGGTCGAGGCCATAATACCCGACCTCCTTGGGATCCGTCACCCGCTCACTCCTCTGCCGTCGTTCCCATGGTGGCCGTGCGGCGGACGGGAACGTTCCTCGTGCTGGTGCATTGGGATCTCAGGGGCGTTCCCCGGAGCGGCGCTACTCTCCCTGCCAACGAGCCCTCCATGGGGACCGATGCGGATTCTGCCAGGGCGCCCTGCTCGTTCGCTCGACTTTCCCGATGCCGTCGACCTCGAAGAGGAGATGGAGGACGCAGCGTTCGTGAGCATGTCGGCCGTGGTCGTCAACTACAACGGGGGGTCGGATCTCATTCGCTGCCTCGAGTCGCTCGAACGGCAGCCGGGGCTCCACGAGATCATCGTTGTAGACAACGACTCCCAGGACGGGTCCCTTGAGCTCGCACGGCAGGGCCACCCCTCGGTGCGCTTCATCGCTCGGGGATCTAACGACGGATATGGCACCGCGGCCAACGAGGGGGCCCTCGATGCGACGGCGGACGCCCTGCTCTTCCTGAACCCCGACGTGGTGCTCGACGACGGCTGCGTGGAGGCCCTGACCGCAGCGCTCGTCGAGCGGCCGGGCGTGGTCGGGCCACTCCTTCGCCTCGACGAGTCCGATCGCGAGTTCGGTGCGACCGTGGACATCCTCGGGATGCCGCGCGGCCTCCAGGAGCCGGGCAGTCCCCTGTACGTGCACGGGTGCGCGCTGGCGACGACGACCTCGGTCTTCACACGCGTCGGTGGCTTCGACCCCCGGTACTTCTTGTTCATGGAGGACGCCGAACTCTGCTGGCGGGCCCTGATCGCCGGCTACGAGGTCTCGATCTGCGCGGCGGGGACGGGATGGCACCGGGGCGGCGGTTCCATCCCCGGCGGCTACATAAGGGGCGACGTCGTCACGACGACGGAGACACGCGTGGTCCTGCGAGAGCGCAACGGGCTCACGATGTTCCTCGCGTGCGCGCCCACGGGGTGGCTCCCCGCCCTCGTCGCGCTTCACGTGCTCAAGACGCTCGGCGTGGCCGCGGCAGCCGCGGTGCTGCTTCGGCGCCCGCGGCTGGCGCGCCGGCTCGTCAAGGGCATCTGGTGGAACGTCCGCAACGTTCCCGCCAGCCTCGAACGCCGGCGCGCGGTCGACCGGGACCGTGGCGCCAGGCGACGGGCCTTCCGGAGGATCGCCCGACGGTCGAACGCTCTCACCGTGCTACGTCGCTACGGGCTTCCCCGGTTCGTGGAGACGCCGCCACAGCTGGAGGAGCGCTGACGTGCCCAAGATCGCCACGGAGGAGCTTCCGGGCCGTCGCCGTGCGAGCCGCGTACGCCGGGAACCGCTGGCATGAACCGCGTCCTCCACGTCGCGGCCGCCTACGCCACGCACGAGGGGATGTCCCGGACGGCCACCGAGCTCGCCCGGCGCGTCACCGGCGAGCACGGGCTGTGCACCAACCGGCTCCGCACGGAAGCGCCCGCCTTCGACGCCACGTTCGAGGTGGGTGGGTCCATGACCTTCTTCCCCGCCACCCGCGCCGCCGCCGTGCGCGCCGCCGTGGACCGGTACCGGCCCGACGTTGTTCATCTCCACGGCGGCATCCTGACGCCGCTCTTCGCCCGAGGACCGGTTCTGAGGCCACCCGTGGTCGCATCGGTGTACGGGTGGACCACGCCGCCGAGCCGGCACGAGTTGCTCGGCTCGTCCTGGTCGGAGCTGCGGTGCACGCCCGCTGCGCAGGCCCGCGTCCTGGTCAACGGCGTCCTGCCCGCCTGGGCGATGAGGCGAGCACTCGGTCCGGGCGGGCCCGTCCGAGCGCTGCTCGCCCACGACGCCCACCTGGCGCGTCGGCTCTCCCGTGCGTCCGGCGTGCCGGTGCGTCTGGCCGAGATCGGCCCGGGCGTCGACAACCTGCGGGCGACCCCCTCCTTCGAGCGCCCGGTGGTGGCCTTCGCCGGGCGGGCCGAGTCGGCGCGGGGCGCCGACACCCTTATCGATGCCATGCCGGAGGTTCTGCGCCAGCATCCGGGCGCCCGCCTGCGGCTCATGCTGCTCCCCTCGCCCCAGCTCCCCGAGCTCGCCGACCTGGTTGCCCGGTCGACCGCCCGTCATGCCATCGACATCGTGACCGAGCCCGTGGTCGACCTGCGGGTGGAGTTCGCCATGGCCACCGTCGGCGTGTTCCCGTTCAAGTTCGACCATACGACGGCCATGGCCCCGCCTCTGACGGTCACCGAAGCGATGAGCGTCGGGCTCCCGGTCGTGGTGTCGGCGGTCCGCTGCATGCTGCCGGTGGTCGAAGCTCGGCGGGGCACCATCGTGGTGCCGCCGCGCGACTCCGGCGCGGTGGCGAGGGCGATCGTCGCCGCCCTGGAGCCGGCCCGGTGGGCGGCCCTATCGGAGGACGCCGTCCGCGCCGTCGACCGGCGTTGGAACTGGGGCAACGCCGCACGCGTGGCTTCGGCCCTGTACGAGGAGGTGCTGGCCGGTGCAGGCTGAGCGCTTCGACGCCCGGGGCCGCTTCGGCCAGCTGGCGCCGACCTACGACGCGGTGTTCACCGGGTCGACCGGGCTGCGTGCCATCAACGAGCTCGAACTGGCGGTCGTGACCGGGCGCCTGGGCGACGTGTGCGGCCGCCGGGTGCTCGACGCCGGCATGGGGACGGGTCGGGTGGCCGAGGCCCTCGTCGGACGGGGCGCCGAGGTCGTGGGCATCGACGTCACCCCCCAGATGCTCGAGCGGGCCCACCGGCGGGTTCCCGGCGCACCACGCATCCTCGCCCGCGTGGGCGCATTGCTGCCCTTCGCCGACCGCTCGTTCGACGACGCCGTGTGCATCCGCGTCCTCAAGTACGTGGGCGACTGGCCGGCGGCGCTCGCCGAGTTCCGGCGTGTGCTGCGGCCGGGCGCCCGCCTGGTGGTGGAGATCGCCAATCGGCGGTCGGTCGCCCGGTGGGGGTACGCCGGGTACCGCTCGCAACCCCTGTCGCTCGCCACCGTCGGGATGACCCGCCGGATGCTCACCGACGCGGGCTTCCTGCCGTGGGCCGTCGATTCCGGCACGCGCCTCCCGCATGCGCTCTACGAGCGCTCCGGCGAGCGGGCGGCGGCCGTGCTGGACCGCGTCGAGCAGGTCGCCGGGCGCGTCCTCGGCGACGGCGTGCTCGCCCGAAGCTTCTTCGTCACCGCCGAGCTGGTTGACTGAGCCTCACGTCCACGGCGACGGTGCCCACACGCCGCCGGAGAGCCGGTCGCTGCCCACGGCGCTCTGGATGGCGGCGGCCGTGTCGGCGGCGAGTTCGCGGCGGCCTGGGCGGTCGTAGAACCGGAGCAGGCGCAGCCGGTAGAAGATGGCGAGGGTGTCGACGAGCATCCCCCGCACCGACCGGAACGAGATCGTGCTCTCGAACTGGTGGTCGATGCTCACCGGCGCCTCGAAGAACCGCCTGTAGCCGAGGTGGCGTGCCACCACGAACAGCTCCAGGTCGAAGGCGAATCGCTTCTCTGCCATGCGGGGGAGGGCGCCGGCCAGGACCTCGCGCCTGATCAGCTTCACGCCCGTCTGGCTGTCGCGAATGTTGAGCCGGAAGAGCACCCGGATGATCTGCTGGTAGCCCCACGAGTAGACGCGTCGCAGCCGCGGATACGACACGTCGGACAGGGGGTGGCGCTTGCTGCCGAGGACGACGTCGGGCTGGTAGGTGTGCACCAGGGCGAGGAAGGGCTCGAGCACGGCCGGGTCGACGTCCCCGTCGGCGTCGATGAACCCGACGTAGCGGCCGCGGCCCATGGCCAGCCCGATGCGGAGCGCCTCGCCCTTGCCCCGGTTGGTGGGCAGCGAAACGAGCCGCACGCAGGGGCCACGGAGGTCCTGGATCGTGCGCTCGCTCCCGTCGGTCGAACCGTCGGAGACGGCCACGACCTCGTACGTCGTCCCGCACCGCTCGAGCACCGCCAGGAGGCCCTCGAGGTTGGGTCGCAAGGCGGGCCCGGGGTTGAAATAGGGGACCACCACGGTGACGTCGACTTCGGGCTCGGCGAGGGTCCACAGCTCCTCGCTGACCAGCGCCGCCGACCGGTCCTCGGCGGGTCGGGCGGCGAACACCGCCCGCAGCATGAGCAACGCCACGCCGACGGTGCTGGCCAACATCACCGCCGCCAGCGACGACGGCGACAGGTCCCCCACGGTGGCGGCGACGACGGCCGCCCCCACCCCGGCCCACACCCATGACGCGGCTCGCACCCCGTCGGTGGCCAGCAGGTAGTACATGCCCACGTTGACGACGCCCAGGGTGGCGGAGGACAGCGCCAGCATCCCGATCACCGCCGACGAGCCCTCGTAGGCAGTGCCGAACAGCACGCCGACGACGAGGTCGGGGGCCACCACGTTGGTCGCCGCCACTGAGAAGCCGAGGAGCAGCACCGCGCCGAGGGCTTGCACCAGGGCGGCCCGGGACCGGGTGCCGCCCCCGCCCTGGGCGAAGCGGGGGAACGCGACCAGCGACACCGCGGCCGAGAAGAACATCGCCGTGCGGGCCCCTGTTGCCGCCGCCGCGTAGAGCCCCGACTCGACGCGCGGGAAGTAGTGGCGGGCCAGCAGAGTGTCGATGCCGGTGAGCACCCAGAAGCCGGTGAAGGCCAGCACGGCACCGGTGGCGTCGGCCCACCGCACCCGCAGCGGCGTGACGTCGTCGCGGCCGCTCAACACCGCCCGCAGGGCGGGGAGCAGCACGGCGGCGGTCGCCACCTCGCCGAGGACGGTGGCGGCCATGGCACCGTCGATCCCGGCGCCCCGCTCGACGAGCACCACGCCCAGCACCAGGCGGGTCGCCGCCCCGGCCAGCAGCCCGCCGGCCACGAGCCGGAACCGTAGCTGGCCGAGCAGGACGGCCCGGGGAATGAGGGCGATGGCCGCGGGCAGCACGTAAACGCCGAGCATCACCGCCGACGACAGCGTCGGGAGGTGGAGGAACGACTGCACCACCGGCGAGGCGAGCACCAGCGCCCCGCTCAGGGCCACTCCCCACAGCACGGCGTCGCCGAGGAGCGGTCCGATCACCACGCTGCCCGGTCCTTGCCCCGCCTCCCGCCGGGCGGCCACACGGCGGGTGATGGCCAGCTGGAGGGCGCTCACCGGCACGGTGAGCACGAGCAGGATGGTGAGCAGGGCGCTGAGCCCGCCGTAGAGTGCCGGCTCCAGCCGGCGGCTGATCACGGCGTGGAACAGGAAGTTCGACCCGTTGACCACGGTGAGGGTGACGAAGAGCACCAGGCCACCGCCGCCGGCCAGGGATGACGCGCTGGCGCCCCGTAGCCTTGCCCGGATTGGACCCGTCACCGGCCGCTCCTGCTGCGAACTACTCCCCAAATGACCGATTCGCTCGACTCTAGCCGGGTGGGCGAGGGGGACGAAACGTCCCAGTGGGCGGCGGTGGCGCGGGTGGCGGTGGCGGCCGCGGCGGCGCTGGCCGTTTGCGCGCCCTTGCTCCAGGACGGATGGCTGTTCCTCCTCGACTGGAACCGGGGGCCCCACGTGCCGCCACCGCCCACCCTGTGGGGGCTCGACGGCGGCCTCACCGCCGCGCTCCCGTTCTCGCTGGCCGCCTGGGCGCTCGGCGAGCTGATCGGACACTCCGTGCTCGGATGGCTCCCGATCGCCGCCGGGCTGTTCGGCGCCGGGCTGTCGGCTGGTGCACTGGTCGAGGGGCCGCGCACGCGGCGGGTCGCCACCGGGCTGCTGTACGCCGTGAACCCGTTCGTGTTCGACCGGGTCTTCGCCGGGCACGTCGCCTTCCTGCTCGCCTACTCCCTCTTGCCCCTCGCCGTCCGGTCGCTGCTGCGCGCCGAGGAGGCAGACGGGGTGGCCGCCCGCCTGCGCCCCGTGCTGTGGATCACTCTGCTGGTCGCCCTCGCCCCCCACTTCGCCTGGCTGGTGGCCGCCGTCTGCGCGGTGATGATCGCCACCCGGCCGTCGCGCCGGACCGCCGCCTGGCTGGCCGGACTGGCGGCGGTGGTTGTGGTCGCCAACGCCTACCTGGTGCTGCCCGCCATCGGCCGGCCGCCGCCGGTGGAGGTGGGCGCCGCCGACCTGGCCGCCTACCGCACCACCGGCGACGGCCCCGTCGCCCTCGTCGGCAACGTCGCCGGGCTCCACGGGTTCTGGCGCCAGGAGATCCCGCTGCCGAAGGACGACGTGCCGGGGTGGCCGCTGTTCTGGGCCGCCGTCGTGGTGGTCGCCGGGACGGGGGCGGCCCGGGGCTGGCGCACCGGCGGGCCAACCAGGCGCCTGGTCGCGGTGGCCGCCGGGTCGGGGGCCCTTGGCCTCCTCTTCGCCCTAGGCGACCAGGGGCCGGCGGGCGCCGCCTACCGCTGGCTCTTCGACAACCTGCCGGGCTTCGAGGTCACGCGCGAGCCGCAGAAGTTCGCCGCCCTGCTGGCCCTCGCCTACGCCGTGCTGTTCGGGCTGGGCGCCGAGGCGCTGGTCGCCGGCACCCGCCGCCCGGCCGGGCGGCTCCTGTGGACGGGCGCCCTGCTCGTCCTTCCAGTGGCCACGGCGCCGACCATGTTCTGGGGCTTCGGCGGTCGCGTCGAGGTGAGCAGGTACCCGGCGTCGTGGGCGGAAGCGGACTGGATCATGGGCGACGGCGCAGAGCGGATCCTGTTCCTTCCCTGGCACCAATATCTCTCGTTTCCCTTTACCGAACGCATCGTCGCCAACCCGGCCCCGTTCGCGTTCCGGCGTGACGTCATCGCCGGCGACAACGTGGAGCTTCCGGGCATCCGCACGGCGTCCCGATCCATACGCTCGGCGTACCTGGAGTTCCTGTATTCGCAGGGGCGAAGCTTGACCTCGTTCGGCCAGCTCGTGGCGCCACACGGGGTGCGTTTCGTCGTCGTGGCCAAGACGGCGGACTGGGAGCAGTACCGGTGGCTCGACGCCCAGCGCGACCTCGAGAAGGTGCTCGACCGCGACGAGATCGCCGTGTACCGCAGCACCGTCCCGGTCGTCGCCCCCGCTCGCGTCCCGGTGGGCGTGAGGGTGGCGGACTGGGGGGAGTACGCGGGGCTGTCGGAGGTCGCCGACCTCTCGGGCACCGCCGTCCGGGTGCGTCGCGAGGCCCCCGGGCGGGTTCGGAGCCCTGCCGTCCCGACCCTCCCGGCGGGCACCGTTGCCCAGGCCGCCGGGGAGCGCCGGTCGCCGGTCCGGTACCGCCTGTCGGCCGGTCAGCCGGGGTGGGTGGTCCTCGGCGAGCAGTTCGACGCCAGCTGGCGGGCGGGCGACCGCGAGCCCGTGCGGCTGGCAGGTGGCGTCACGGGGTTCGAGGTCGGCGCCGCGCCGATGGACGTCCGCTTCGGCCACTGGTCCGTCGTCCGCGCGTCGTACGCGGTGTCGATCGCAACGGTCGCATTCGTCGCTCTGGCCGGTTTGGGCGCCCGGCGAAAGAGCAGGAACGGACGGTTGGCCCCGGGTAGTGACCGAAGGCCCAAAACCGACTGAGCGGCCGACGTCCCCGCACCGGTGCGCCTAGCGATACCGGAATGTCGGGTTGTCCCAGTTGACTTCCCAGGGCGAAACAGGAAGAATCACGCAGTCCTGTCATAGCGGCACCGATTTAGGAGGCTCATGGTTCGGATCGTCAGGCGGAACCCGCTCCAGTCCGCGGTCGGCGGCCTTCTGGCCGTCGGCCTGCTCGTCTCGGCTCTCGTCAGCGGTCCGATCATCGGTTCCGGCTTCGACAACGCCGCCCACCTGGCGTGCGGGCAGTTCGGGTACCACGCCGGTACCGGGTACGGCTACGGCGACTGTCCGACCACGACGACGACGATCCCCGGTGGACCCCAGCCCCGTGGCTACTGGCTGAGCGCGGCGGACGGTGGCATCTTCGCCTTCAACGCTCCCTTCTCGGGCTCCACCGGCAACATCACCCTCAACCGGCCCATTGTCGGCATGGCCGCAGACCCCGACGGGAGGGGGTACTGGGAGGTCGCCAGCGACGGCGGCGTGTTCGCCTTCGACGCCCCGTTCTTCGGCTCGACCGGCGCCATCCGCCTCAACCAGCCGATCGTCGACATGATCGCGGCTCCGGGCGGCAACGGGTACTACCTGATCGCCAGCGACGGCGGCGTGTTCGCCTTCGGGCCGGGCGCCGTCTTCAAGGGCTCCACCGGCGCCATCAAGCTCAACCAGCCCATCGTGGCGGCGGCCGCCGACCCGGACGGCTCGGGGTACTGGCTCTTCGCCTCCGACGGCGGCGTGTTCGCCTTCGACGCCGCTTTCTCGGGCTCGCTGGGCGCCACCCGGCTCAACCGGCCCATCGTCGGTGCAGCCCACGATCGGGACGGTCGCGGCTACTTCATGGTGGCCAGCGACGGCGGCGTGTTCGCCTTCGATGCCACCTTCGCCGGCTCCACCGGGGCGATCACCCTGAACCAGCCCATGGTCGGAATGGCCACCGACCCCGACGGCGACGGCTACTGGCTCGTCGCCAAGGACGGCGGCGTGTTCGCCTTCCGGGCCCAGTTCCACGGGTCCACGGGCGGCATTCGGCTCAACCAGCCGATCGTCGACATGGCCGCGGCCTGAGCACCTGCCGCACCCCGGTGCGGCACCCGCCACCGGACCGCCCGCCCCGCCGAGGGGCGGGCGGTCCTGCTTTGCGGGGGCCCGCTGGCACTAGCGTTCCGGCCAGATGAGGACGCGTCCGAACGGCGACCGACCCGCATGGCGCGGCATGCTCGGGCCCCGGACGGTGCTCGGGATGGCGACGCTCATCCTGGCCTTCGCCATCGGCAGCGCCGCCAGCGGGGTCGCCTTCTACTCCTACTACGAGTACAAGCGTGACAAGACCGAGGAGCGGGTCGCCACCTTCCTGGAGGGCTTCGACAACCGCTTCAAGACGGCGACCGAGACCATCGACGCCCTCCGCGAGAACTCCGTGGCCGAGATCGAGAAGGAGCTCGAGCCGCTGCGCCGCATCCAGGCCGAGGGCGGGACCCTCGAGGCCCTGGTCGAGAAGGTCCGGGCGTCGCTGTTCTTCGTCACCACCCAGGACGAGCAGGGGCAGCCGTCGGTCGGGACCGCCTTCGCCCTGGCGTCGGACTCGGAGCAGACGCTCGCCGTCACCTCCTACACCACGGTCCGGGCCGCCACCCGCCAGCCGGCGCCCAAGATCACGGTCCGCCAGGGCGACGCCGAGGTGCCCGCCCAGCTGTGGACGTGGCAGGAGGACCGCGACCTGGCCCTGCTCGTCGTGGGCAAGGGGAGTGTGCCCAAGCTGGCGATGGCCGGCGATCCGCCGGTGAAGACGGGCGAGCGCCTCTTCGCCATCTCCGGCCTGGGGGCGGCCGGCGGGTCGATCAGCCAGGGCTTCGTGGCCGACGTCTCGGGGGCCGGGATCCAGCACGACGCGGCGGTCGGCCCCGCCTTCCAGGGCGGGCCACTGGTGAACTCCGAGGGCGAGGTGGTGGCGGTCGCCACCCGCACGTACTCGCCCCTCGGCTTCGCCACCGAGGACGTGTTCTTCGCCCCCCTGGTCAGCGCGGTCTGCGAAAAGGTCCTCAAGTGCCCGTCGCCCGACGAGGTGAGCGGGCCCGGCGCCAGGCGCTGACCCCGCCCCCGGGCCGGTTTCGGCGGCAGATCGGGGCGGTATGCGCCCGTTCCTGCCGCCAGAGCTCGGCACCCGGCCACGACCGCCCGCGGCCACACCGGTCGGCGGGCCGGTTTCGGCGGCAGACGGGGGCGGTATGCGCCCGTTCGTGCCGCCAGAAGCCGTGGTGCCGCCGCTCCGCCCGCTCCGCCCACTTCCCCGGCGCGGCTCCCGCCCCCCGGTTCCGGCCGGCTCCGCCCCGGCGCCGGGGCCTGCCGCCCGAGCGGGCTCAGCGGCGGGTCGTCGGGGTGGTGGCGGGCGGCGCTGCCGTCGTCGTGGGGGCAGCTGGCGGACCGGGGACGACCGCGGGGGCGACCACGGCGTCGGCGTCGCCCGGGACCGGGACGGGGACGGGCGGCAGGGTCGTGGGCGGGGCCGGCTTCGGCGGCGGCGGCTCCACGAGCCACTGCCCACCGGGGTCGGGGTCGGGCAGCTTGCGCTGGTCACCCGGATCGAAGCCACCGCGGGCGTCGCGGCGGAGGGCCTCGGCCAGGTTCTTGATGGGCGGGGCCTCGGAGAACTTGGTGACGGGCACGTCGTCCAGCGCCGTCTTCATGAACCGCTGCCACGTGCGCGCCGGGATGGTGCCGCCGAACACCCGGTCGACGCCCTTGATGCCCCGCAGCGGCGTCTTCTGGTCGTTGCTGTACCCCATCCAGACCGACGTCGACAGGGTGGGCGTGTAGCCCACGAACCAGGCGTTGGTGTAGTTCTGGCCCGTCCCCGTCTTGCCCGCCGCCGGCCGGCCGATGTCGGCCGCCCGGGCGGTGCCGTTGGGGATCGTCTCGTCGAGGATGTCGTTGACGGCGTCGGCGATGATCTCGTCCAGCACCCGCTCCCGCTGGGGCCGGGTGTTGTCCTCGATGACCCGGCGCTCGCCGTCGATCGTGCGCTCGGCCACCTCCAGCACGGGCACGGGCGGCGCCCGCTCGCCCCGGGAGGCGAACACGCCGAACGACGACGCCATCTCCAGCGGGGACACGTCGATGACGCCCAGGGCGTAGGTGCCGCTGCAGGTGTGGAACGTGGGGCTGTACCAGGCGGACGTCACGCCGAGGGCCCGGGCCATCTCCCCCGTCTCCCTGCAGCCGACGTCGCGGACCAGCTGGGCGTAGACGGTGTTGATCGAGCGCACCGTGGCCGACTCGATGGTGGCGCTGCCCCCCCCGCCGCCCTCGGCGTTGCCGATGGTGCACTTGTTGGTCGCCGTCACCCGGCAGCCCGGGATGTTGAACACCCGGGGCGCCGGGTACACCTTGGTCGGCTCGAAGCCGCGGGACAGGGCGGCGGCCAGCACGAAGGGCTTGAACGACGACCCGGGCTGGCGCCCCAGGCCGCCGCCACCGACCGACGGGGCGCTCCAGCAGCTGGCCTCCACCTCGATCCTGATCTTCTCGTCGGTGGGCTTGCGGGGACAGCCACCGAGAGCCAGGTTGACCTGCGAGGTGGCGAAGTCCCGTCCGCCGACCAGCGCCTTGACGTAGCCGGTGGGCGGCTCCACCGCCACCATCGACATCTCCAGCGGGGCGGCGGTGCCGCTGAGGGCGTCGGCCACGGTGGCCTCGGCGTGGGCCTGGAGCTCGGGGTCCATGGTGACGGTGATCTCGAGGCCGCCCCGGAACACCTTGGCCGGCCCGTACCGGAGCTCGAGGTACCGGCGGACGTAGTCCACGAAGAACGGGAAGACGGTGTTCTGCTGCTGCGACGGGTGCACGAGGGTCGCCGGGCCCGGCGGCGGGCCCTGGACGGCCAGCCACACCTTCTGGGCCGCCGCCTCGTCCCGCTCGGCCGGCGTGATGTAGCCCTCCTCCGCCATCGTCGCGAGGACGAGGGTGCGCTTGGAGTCGGCCAGCGCCGGGTTGCCGCGGGGCTCGTACCGGCTGGGGGCGGGGATGAGCCCGGCGATCATGGCCGCCTCGGAGAGCGTGAGCTGGCTGACCGGCTTGCGGAAGTAGCTCTCCGACGCCGCGCCCACGCCGTAGATCCCCTCGCCCAGGTAGATGTTCGAGAGGTACTGGAAGAGGATCTCGTCCTTGTCGACCTGGCGGTCGAGCTGGCTGGCGAGGATCGCCTCCCGGACCTTGCGGATGATGGTGCGCTCCTGGCCCACGTAGGCGTTCTTGACGTACTGCTGGGTGATGGTGGAGCCGCCCTGCTCCAGGCGCTGCTTGCGGATGTCGGCCCACAGGGCCCGCAGGCTGCCCCGCGGATCGATGCCGCCGTGCCTGTAGAAGTTCCTGTCCTCGGCCGAGATGACGGCGTCCTTCAGGACCTGGGGGATGTCCTCGGGCTTGACCGGGGTGTTCTGCTCGAACTCGCGGAAGGCGCCGATCTCCATGCGGTTGCCGGCCCCGTCGATGGCGAAGACGCGGCTGATCCGGCTGGCCACCGTGGGCCGGGGGTCGGGGAGCGCGGCGGGGAGGGGAGCGAAGAAGAAGGTGGCCAGGATGGTGCCGCCCACGGCGACGGGCACGACCAGCGCGCAGACCAGGAAGAGAGCGACGGCCCGCCCCACGCCACGTGCCACACCACCGGCCATCCGCACCATCCTCGCACGACGCCAGCCGTAGGCTGCGCTGCGTGCGACCACCGTCCGTCGACGCCCTGGCCAGGGACATCGCCGACGTCGGCCTACCCCACCCCCTCCTGGTCGACGCCGCCCGCCGGGCCATCGCCGGCGGCGACCCCGGCTCGGCCCGCGCCGTCGCCGAGGCCACCGCCCGCGCGCTCCTCCAGCCCGTCGTCAACGCCACCGGCGTGCTGCTCCACACCAACCTGGGCCGGGCGCCCGTCTCGCACCGCACCGACGCCCGCTACGCCAACCTGGAGTTCGACCTGGCCACCGGGACACGGGGGTCGCGCCGCCACCACGCCGGCGCCCTCCTGGCCCGGGCCTGCGGCGCCGAGGACGCCCTCGTCGTCAACAACGGGGCGGCCGCCGTGGTGCTGGTGCTGGCGGCGCTGGCCGTCGACCGGGCCGTGGTCGTCAGCCGCGGCGAGCTGGTGGAGATCGGCGGCGGCTTCCGCGTCCCCGAGGTGCTCGAGCAGTCGGGCGCCCGCCTGGTCGAGGTGGGGACCACCAACCGGACCCGCCGGGGGGACTACGCCGAGGCCGTGGAGCGCACCGACCCGGCGTTGATCCTCAAGGTCCACCAGTCCAACTACCGGATCGTGGGGTTCACCGAGGACGTGTCGGTGGCGTCGTTGTCCGGCCTCGGGGTGCCGGTGGTCGCCGACATCGGGTCGGGCCTGCTCGACGCGGCCACGCCGTGGCTGGCCGCCGGGCCGCCGCCGTGGGTCGCCGCCGAACCGGCCGCCCGCCAGACCCTCGCCGCCGGCGCCGCCCTCGTCACCTTCTCGGGCGACAAGCTGCTGGGCGGCCCGCAGGCGGGCGTCATCGCCGGCCACGCCGACCTGGTGGACCGGTGCGCCCGCCACCCGCTGGCCCGCGCCTTCCGGGCCGGGGGGCTGGTCCTGTCCGCCCTCCAGGAGACGGCGCTCGCCTACCTCCGCCGCGACGGCGACGCCATCCCGTTCTGGCGCATGGCGACCGTGCCGGTGGCCGCCCTGCGGGCGCGGGCCGAGGCGCTGGCCACCGGCCTCGACGGCGTCGAGGTGGTGGAGTGCGAGTCGGTGCCCGGCGGCGGGTCGGTGCCGGGCCTGGCTATCCCGTCGGCCGGCGTGGCCGTGGCGGGCGCGGCGGCCGCCGACGTGCTGCGGGCCGGCGACCCGCCCGTCGTCGCCCGCGTCGCCGAGGACCGCACGATCCTCGACCTGCGCACCGTCGATCCGGCCGACGACCAGGTGCTGGCCAAGGCGCTCGCCGCGCTGCCCCGCTGACGTGCACGTCGTCGCCACCGCCGGCCACGTCGACCACGGCAAGTCCACCCTGGTCCTGACCCTCACCGGGATGGACCCCGACCGCTTCGCCGAGGAGAAGGCGCGCGGCCTCACCATCGACCTGGGCTTCGCCTGGACCACGCTGCCCAGCGGCCGCGAGATGGCCTTCGTCGACGTGCCCGGCCACGTGCGGTTCCTCAAGAACATGCTGGCCGGCGTGGGGGCGGTGGACGCCTGCCTGTTCGTGGTCGCCGCCACCGAGGGCTGGAAGCCGCAGTCCGAGGAGCACCTGCGGATCCTCGAGCTGCTGGGGATCGACCGCGGCATCGTGGCCCTCACCAAGGTCGGCCTGGTCGACGACGAGTGGCGCGAGCTGGCCCACCTCGACCTGGCCGACCACGTGAAGGGCACGTTCCTGGAGGACGCCGACGTGGTGGACGTGGACGCCCTGGCCGGCACCGGCGTGGCCGAGCTGCGGGCCGCCCTCGACGGCCTCCTCGCCACCACGCCGACGGCCGCCGACCGGGGACGGCCGCGGCTGTGGGTCGACCGGGCGTTCGCGGCCAAGGGCTCGGGCACGGTGGTGACCGGCACGCTGGCCGGCGGGCCCCTGGCCGTGGACGACGAGGTGGTGCTGCTCCCCAGTGGTCGCCGCGCCCGGGTGCGGGGCCTCCAGAGCCACAAGGCGGCGCTCACGACGGCCGGCCCGGGCCGGCGCCTGGCCGTGAACCTGGCCGGCGTCCACCACGAGCAGGCCGAGCGCGGCAACGCCGTCGTGCGCCCCGAGCACTGGGCGCCCACCCGGGTGCTCGACTGCTCGTTCACCGTCCTCGGCGCCCTCGACCACGACGTGTCCCGCCGGGGCGCCTACCAGGCCTACATCGGGTCGGGCGAGTACCCCGTGCGCCTGCGGGTGCTGGGCGGCGAGAAGCTGGCGCCCGGCTCGACGGGAGCGGTGCGGCTCCACCTGCCGGTGGAGCTGCCGCTCCTGCCCGGCGACCGCCTCGTCCTGCGGGAGAGCGGCCGCGGGGAGACGGTCGGCGGCGGCGAGGTGCTGGACGTGGCGCCCGTGCTGCCCGCCTACAAGGCCCGCCCGTCGCGGTCGGTGGACCGGGTCGTGGCCGAGCGCGGCTGGGTGGAGGCGGGGCTGCTCGAACGGCTGACGGGCGAGCGCCGGGCGCCGACGGTCGGGCGGTGGGTGGTCGACCCGCCCGCCCTCGCGGCGGCCGAGGAGCGGGTGCGCAAGGCGGTGGACGACGCCGGCCCCCTGGGCCTCGACGTCGCCACCCTCGACGAACGGGACCGGGCCGTGCTGGAGACCCTGGAGGGCGTCGACGTGGACGCCGGGCGGGCCCTCGCCGCCGGCCGGGGCGCCGACCCCCTCCAGGGCCACCCCTTCGTCGCCGCCCTGGAGGCGGCCCCGTTCTCGCCGCCGCCCCCCGACGGCGTGGACCGGGACGAGCTGCGGGAGCTGGCCCGGCGCGGTCTGGTGATCCAGCAGGACGGCGTGTGGTTCGCGCCGTCCGCCCTCGACGACGCGGCCCGCATCGTGGCCCGCCTGCTGGCCGAGCACCCCGGCGGCGTCACCGTCGCCCAGGTGCGCGACGCCCTCGGCACCACCCGCAAGTTCATGCTCCCGCTGCTCGCCCACCTCGACACGACCGGCGTCACCAGGCGCCGAGCCGACCTCAGGATCCCCGGCCCCAGGCTCCCCAAGCTCTGACCCCGGCGTCGCCCGAGGCCGGAGGCCGGCGTCCCCCGGCGCCGGACACGTCCCGGGCGGCCGTCCCCGGGCCGCCGACGCTGGCGCACCGGGGGGCTCGGGGGGGGTTTCCCGGCGCCCGGCCGCCGGCCGCCGCCGGAGGCGGCCACCCCGGCTGGGCGCCACCGCCGCCGGCGCAGCCGGCGGCGGCAAAAGGGGTTCAGCGCGAAGGGTGGCCGGCTCCGCCGGCCACCCGCAGCACCACCAGACTCGCCGAGCAAGCTCCGCTTGCGAAGGCGATGCCGCTACTTCCCGAGCAGCGGCTTTCGCTCCATCTCGTTGAGCCCGCCCCAGATGCCGTGCGGCTCCTTGATGGTCAACGCGTACTCGAGGCACGGTTTGCGGACCGGGCAGGACTGGCAGATCGCCTTGGCCCGCCTCTCGCGCGCCTCCTTGTCCTCCTTACGCTCGAAATGGGACGGCGGGAAGAAGATGGCGGCCTGCGGACCGCGACATGAAGCCCTCACCTGCCAGAGCTCCTCGACCTGTACGCTCACGAAGCTCCCCCTTTCGGACAGGCGACCCTACCGCCCTCACCGCGTCCGAACAAGGGGCAGTTTCCGGGCCCGCGATCACCTGACCTGCGGTTTCAGTGCTTGCGGTAGTCCTTTGCGCCGCCCTCGGCCGGTTCCACCTCCAGCAGCAGCCCGTCGATCGCCACCACCCGGACGGCGTCGCCGGCCTCGATCGGGGTCGCCCGGTTGGTCCGCGCCCGCCAGGTGGCGCCCCGCACCTCGACCGTCCCCTCGGGGTCGACGGCCGCCACCGCCGCTCCCGTCTCGCCCACCATGGACTCCCTCCCGATGGTGGGCGTGGAGAAGCGGGCCCGCAGCATGGCGGGGAGCCCGGCGACCATGAGCAGGGCCGTGCCGCCCACCACCGTCACCAGGACGACCCACGACGGCGCCAGCCCGTCCTCGTACAGCCGCACGCTCCCGACGGCGAGCAGCACGGTGCCGACCGCCGTCCACGTCCGGGGTGTCCCGGCCTGGACGTCGACGGCGTAGGCCAGGAAGGACAGGGCGAGGAGGGCGACGGCGTAGGGCCGGCTGGGCAGGGCGGCCAGCCCGTAGCTGGCGAGCACCAGGCAGACGGCGCCGGTGAAGGCGGCCACGCCGATGCCGGCGGTGAACAGCTCGAGCACGATGAGCCCGAGACCCGCCGCGAACAGCAGGTAGGCGACCGACGGGCTGGCCGCCGTGTGGAGCAACCGGGCCATGAGGCCGAGCTTGGCGAAGCGCACGTCGACGGTGGGCTGGCGGCGGGGCTGGGAGCCGTCCTCCCGGACGACCCTGGCCGTCTCCAGCGTGGTGCCGCCCACCTCCCGCCCGTCCAGCTCGACGATGAAGTCGCCCAGCGTGGGAGCGACGATCTCGACCAGGCCCCGCTCGGCGGCCCGGGCCGCCGGCACCGGCCGGTCGCGGGGGCCGAGCCGGCCCCTGGAGGCGATCCCGGCGATGCCCGCCGCCTCCACCAGCTCGAAGCCCTGGCCCAGGGCCTGGCCGCCGCTCGGGCCCACCCACACCGCCACCGGCACCGTCGAGTGGGCCATCCGGAACAGCAGGGCGTCGAGGTCGTCCCGATCGGCGATGCCGCCGCTGCTGTCGACCTGGATCACGAGCGCCTCGGCGCCGCCCTCCTCGGCCCGGCGCAGGGCATCCTCCACGAAGTCGACCTGCACGGCGTCGACCAGGCCGATCACCTCGATGACGTCGACGTGGCGGCCGCCCTCGGCCTGGGCGGCGGCGCCGGCCGGGGCGGCCGCCAGCAGGGCCGCGCCGAGGAGGACGAGGGCGAGGGCGGGGGCGATCGAGGCGCCGAGGGGGCTGGGTAGTCTGCGCATTCGAGATGGACGCTGCCGGGTTCTGCCGACAGACCCGGGTGTTCATCGTCGCCGGGAAGGGCGGCGTGGGCAAAACCACCGTCAGCGCCGCCCTCGCCCGCATGGCGGCGAACGCCGGTCTCGACACCCTCCTCGTGGACGTCGACGGCACCGGCGGCCTGGCCGGCGCCTTCGGCCGCCCCGGTCCGCTCACCTACGACGAGGTGGTGCTGACTCCCGGGGGCGGGGGGGGCGGCGGTGGCGGCGAGGTCCGGGCCCGCACCCTCACGCCCGACGACGCCCTCATCGAGTACCTGGAGGGCCACGGCATGGCCCGCATCTCCAAGCGGCTGGTCGCCACCGGCGCCATCGACGTGGTGGCCACCGCCGTCCCCGGGATCAAGGACATCCTGGTGCTGGGCAAGGTCAAGCAGCTGGAGCGCAGGAGCGTGGCCGACGTGATCGTCGTCGACGCCCCGGCGGCGGGCCACGCCGTCACCTTCCTCTCCAGCGCCTCGGGGCTGCTGGACGCCGTCAGCGTCGGCCCCATCCGGGCGCAGGCGGAGGACGTGGCCGACCTCCTGGGCGACGCCGACCGCTGCCAGGTGCTCCTCGTCACCCTCCCCGAGGAGACCCCGGTGAACGAGGCCGTGGACACCGCCTACGCCCTGGAGGACCGGGTCGGCGTCAGCCTGGCGCCCGTGGTGGTCAACGGGCTGTACCCGCCGCTCGAGGGCCTCGACGCCGACCCCACGGCCGCGGCGGCGGAGGCGGGCGTCACCCTCCGCCCGGGAGAGGCGGAGGCGCTGGCGGCGGCGGCCGGCTTCCGGGCCCACCGCACGGCGCTCCAGGGCGATCAGGTCGAGCGGCTCGCCACCGCGCTGCCCCTGCCCCAGCTGCGGCTGCCACTCCTGTTCACGACCGACGTGGGCCCCGCCGAGGTCGACCGCCTGGCCGACGCCCTGGCCGACGCGGTGGGGGCGCTGCCGTCGTGACCGCCACCCTCGACCACCTGGTCGACCGGTCCATCGTCGTGTGCTGCGGCACCGGCGGCGTCGGGAAGACCACGACGGCCGCCGCGCTGGCGGTCGAGGCCGCCGTGCGTGGACGGCGGGCGTGCGTCGTCACCATCGACCCGGCCAAGCGCCTGGCCGACGCCCTGGGGCTGGCCGAGCTCACCAACCGGGCGGGCCGGGTGGAGGGCGACTGGGCGGGCGAGCTGTGGGCGGCCATGCTCGACACCAAGTCGACGTTCGACGACCTGGTCCACCGCTACGCGGCCACGCCCGAGCAGGCCGAGGGCATCCTCCGCAACCGGCTCTACCGCAACATCGCGGGGGCCCTGTCGGGCACCCAGGAATACATGGCGATGGAGAAGCTCCACGAGCTCCACGACGAGGGCCGCTTCGACGTGATCGTGGTCGACACCCCGCCCACCCGCAACGCGCTGGACTTCCTCGACGCCCCCCGCCGCCTCACCCGCTTCCTCGACAACCGGGTGTTCCGCCTGCTCGTCACCCCGGGCCGGGCCTACCTCAAGGCGGTGAACGTGGCGACCTCGGCCTTCCTGCGCACGGTGAGCCGGGTGGTCGGTGCCGAGGTCGTCTCCGACGCGGTGGCCTTCTTCCGAGCCTTCGAGGGCATGGAGCAGGGCTTCCGGGAGCGGGCCCAGAGGGTCCAGGAGCTGCTGGCGGGCGAAACGGCGGCCTTCCTGCTCGTCGCCTCGGCCCGGGGCGACGCCGTCGGGGAGGCCCGCTTCTTCGCCCGGCGCCTGGGCGAGTCCGGCATCGACGTGGACGCCCTGGTCGTCAACCGCCTCCACCCCCGCTTCGGCGAGGTCACCGTCGAGGGCGGCTCCAACGCCCTGCGGCTGCGGGCGGCGTCGCTGGCCGGGACCGGCCTGGCACCCCTCTACGCCAACCTGGCCGACTTCCGGCAGGTGGCCGAGAGGGAGGAGGCGCACGTCTCCGTCCTCACCGCCGAGGTGGCGCCGGCGCCCGTCGTGCGGGTCCCGATGCTGGACGACGACGTGCACGACGTCGACGGCCTCCGCCTGCTGGGCCGGCACCTGTTCGCGGCACCCGGCTGACGCCGGCATGCCGGGGCCCTACGCGTCGGTGGGCTGCTGGAGGGCGGCGGCGGCCTCCTCGACCGTCTCCGCCACGGTGACGATGCGGTCGAAGCCGGTGGTGCGCAGCAGGCGGGTCAGGGTCGGACGGTTGCACGACACCGCCACCTCGCCGCCCAGCTCGCGTGCGCGGCGGATGCCGCCGATGAGGGCGCCGAGACCGGCGGAATCCACGAAGGGAACGCCGGACATGTCGATGAGCAGGCGGGGGTTGCTCGCCAGCTCGGCAAGCGCTTGACGGAACTGGCTGACCGTGAAGGCGTCCAACTCGCCGACCGGACGGACGATGGTGTATCCGTCGGCCTGCTCGGTGTTGATCTCGAGCAACGTGGTCCTCCTGACAGGGCCGCCGAGTTGCGCCGGCTGCGGACGCGCCTCTGCGGTGGGAGAAGATGCTACCCGCGGCGGCCCCGGGTTACCCTTCGGCCGTGCTCGACGTCGTGGTCGCCAGCGACGAGGCGTGGGTCCGCGCCGAGGTCGCCGCCGTGCTGTCCACCCAACCCGACGTGGAGGTCCACGAGGTCACCGCCGGTTCCTCGGTGCTGTGGGCCGTCCACGAGTACGACCCCGAGCTGGTGATCGTCGACCTCCAGATCGGCAACATGGGCGGGATGGCGGCGTGCATGGAGCTGCGCCTCGAGGAGGGAGCCGGGCGCATCGCCCACGTCCCCGTGCTGATGCTGCTCGACCGCCGGCCCGACGTCTTCCTGGCCCGGCGGGCGGGCGCCGACGGCTGGGTCGTCAAGCCCCTCGACCCCATCCGGCTGCGCAAGGCGATCCAGGCCCTGCTCGACGGCGGCACCTACCAGGACGAGTCGTACCGGCCGGCGACGGTGTAGCCCGCGCCGGCGTCGGGCGGGGGGCCCGGCGCCGACCCGGCGTTCTCTGGACACCACGAGCCGCATACCGGCGCCTTGCGTCCAGAGAACCAACCGGGCGGCTCCGGTGGCCGCGTGCCGGCGGGAGTACGCTCGGACCCCACGGGAAGTAGCGCAGCTTGGTTAGCGCGCAGCGTTCGGGACGCTGAGGTCGCGGGTTCGAATCCCGCCTTCCCGACCA
>DATLFN010000038.1 GCA_035540975.1 Acidimicrobiales bacterium | reverse complement strand
ACGTCCTTCATGGCGGCGAGGATCTCGTCTCGGTCGTCGGTGGGGAGGGTGGCGCCCGTGAGGAAGTCACGCACCGGCGTCGAGCCGCCGGCGGTGCGGTAGAAGCGCCAGCGCCTCCGGACCGCCGGCCGGTCCACCGTCAGCTGAGCGCTCCTTCGACGCGACGCCGGACCGGCAGGGGCGACCAGGAAGCCCTGGCGGGCTTCCTCTCCCAGTGTGCCGGCGGGCCGGACACCGGGCCGTCAAGGCTTCCCCTGCGGGCGGCCTGACGGCCGGCCTTGACCGCCCTGGCCGGCGCCCGTCCCCCCGGGCTAGCGGGAATCAGGCCGCCGTAAACGCCGCTGACAGACCCCGTTACAGCGGATAACTGAGCCGATTTCGGACCCGATTTTGAGGCAAAACCGCAGGTCAGCACACCGTTTACGGCTTTTCGCTTAACAGTCAGATGCTCTGCCAATTGAGCTACCCCGGAAGGAACCGGCCTGTGACCTGCGGGTTTACCGCATCGGCGCCGCTCCGAACGCTTGCCCAGCGGTGCCACAGAGGATGGCGTTCGGCCCTCTCACGAGCCGGAAGATGCCATGCGGAAGGTCACGGAAGCCACGATAGGCCATCTCGGGCGATCTCATCCCTCGCTGGGAGCGCTCCCTGCTGCGCGTCGTGGCTCGTCGTTGTCAATGGCCACGAGAACCCGCGCGGAGGCGGACAGGAGAACCGCGCGCTGGCGGCCATGAGAACCGCGCGCTGGCGGCCACCAGATCTGCGCGTGCTCATCCGAGAGGCACCACCCCCTTGCCGGTCGTGGCCTGCTGAAGGCGCACGCTGTCGCCGGTGGTGACGCAGACGTGGGCGTGGTGCAGGAGCCGGTCGACCGTGGCGCCGGCGAGGGTCTTGGGCATCAGCTCGTCGAAGCCTGAGGGGTGCAGGTTGGAGCTGACAGCCACGCTGCGCTTCTCGTAGGCGGCATCGACCAGGCGGTAGAGACCCTCGGCCGCGTCGGGACTCACCGGCAAGAGTCCTATGTCGTCAACCACGACCATCTCCGAGCGCAGGATGCGGGCCACGGCCCGGGTGACGGTGTCGTCGGCCCGGTGGCGGCGCACCAGGGCGCCGAGGTCCTCCAGGGCGAACCAGGCCACTTTCATGCCGGCCTCGACGGCCAGCTGCCCCAGCGCCTCGAGGAACATCGTCTTGCCCGTGCCGGACGGCCCGCACACCACCAGGTTCTCCCGCCGGCGGACCCACTCCAGGGTGCGAAGGGCGGACTGGGTCGGGGCGGGAATGGACGACGCCGCCGGCTCCCACGCCTCGAAGGTCTTTCCGGTCGGAAAGGTGGCGGCCGCCCGCCGGGTGGCGAGCGAGGAGCGCTCCCTTCCGGCCAGCTCCTCGCCGAAGAGGACCTTGAGCACCTCGGCTGGTTCCCAGCGTTGCGCCCGGGCGGTGGCGATGACCTCGGGGGCAGCGCGTCGGATGTGCGGCAGGCGCAGGCGGCGCAACAACGCCTCGAGGTCGTCGGCCAACGGCGGCGGCTCCGGCGTCCTCATGCGAAACCCTCGCCGGCGAGCCAGCCGGCGAAGCGGCGCAGAGCAGCGCGCAGCTCGTCGAGGTCATAGCCACTGGAGGTGAAGTCGGCGAAGTCCATCCGCAGGAGCGGACCCTCGGCCTTGGCCAGGAAGTCGGCCACGAAGTCGAGCAGGTCGGCCAGCTCGGCGGCGAGGAGCTGATCGTCGAAGCGCGCCGGCGCCGTCATCTCCCGAAGCCTTCCCAGGCGGAGGTGCCGGGCTGGAGGGTGTGGTCCTCGCCTGCTCGCAGCACGTCGCCGGGGCCGGCGGCGGCGTGGTGGGCGATGATCGCCGCCAGGTCGCTCTCGGCGAAGCGGCCCATGACCGCGGCATGGCCGAGGGCCCAGTCCACCGCCTCGGTGCCGTGCAGGGCGGCGAGAGCAACGGCGTCGGCCATCTTCGGCCGGGGCCGGGCCACCCCGGCAGCACCCGCCTCGGTGAGCCACAACGATGCCCCCGCCCCGATGGCCAGGAACGCAGCCTCCGCAGCACTTCTTGCCCTGGGGGTGCGGTTGAGCGGCCCCTCCGGTGTCGGCCCGAAGTGCTCATCGACGTGACGGGGGTTGCCGGGCGTGGTCCGTTCGTGGCGGGCCACCTCGACGGCGCCGGCCGGTCCCACGTGGGTGACCACGATGTCGTCGCCGTGGGCCCGGACCCACACCACCTCGCCGCGCAGGCGGTGCGGCACCGAGTACTCACCGCCTTCGTGGGCGATCACCGGAGTGGTGATCCCGACGGTGCGGGTCACCCCGAAGGTGGCGGTGTAGGGCGTCGTGGGCAGGCGATGGAGCCGGCGGCGCTCCTCGGCCACCATTTCGGCGGGAACCCGGCGGGTCGAGCGGTGGACCCGGTCGTTGACGTCGTGGCAGAACGCCTCGCACGCCTGCTCCATGGCGGCGAAGCTCGGGTAGGCGGGCAACAGGTTGGCCTCGGTCGGCACCAGATCGGCCTTGGCGATGCGCACCGTCGCCTCCGAGCCGCCCTTGGACTCGGGGTCGGCCACCACGCAGGTGGCGACCGTCAGGCCGTAGTGGCGGGCAGCGGAGACCATCTCGGGGTTGCGGATGGGGATGCGGGCCACGTGGGCGGTCGTCACCGTCTTTTCGTTATCGGTCAATGCGTAGGTGGGCACCCCGCCGAAGCGGCGCAGGGCGGCGTCGATGCAGGCGATGACGCTCGGAAGCGTCTTGTCGAGGATGGGGATCACCACCCGGAACCTCGACCACGACAGCCAGGCGCAGAACAGCCACGTGCGCCTCCCGGCCACCACCGGGCCGTCGCCGTAGTCGAACTGGAACCACATGCCCGGCTCGGGCACCCACGGCCGGTAGATGCGCCGGTGCCCGGCGATGTGGGCCTTCTTGGCTGCGGCCACCGCACGGCGGGTGGTGCGCTCCGATCCGGTGTAGCCGAGGGCCACCAACTGTCGTGGGCGATGTCGGCGCGGATCTTGGCGTTGGACGCCTCCACCCACTCCTCGACCTTGGCCAGGAACGGGTCGATCAGGTGGTCACGCCGTGCCGGCACGTCCAGGGCGCCGGTATCGCGGGCCGCCACCCAGTGGGCGACGGTGTTGGGTGAGCAGGCGGCGAGCTCGCCGGCATCCCGGAAACTGCGGGTCAGGTCGAACGCTTCAAGAATCTCCATGATCTCCTCGTCAGACTTCACGTGCTCCTCCTCGGTGGCTGGGTGCTTGAGCACGCTCAGCACACCGGGGAGGAGCGCTCAGGTGGTGGACCCACCGGAGCAACGGTCAATCGGAAAAGCAGATCTGGTGGCCGCCACCGCGCAGTTCTCGTGGCCGCCAGCGTTCAGTTCTTTGGCCGTCTCCGGTCAGGTTCTCATGGCCGCCGACACGTCGTGCAGCCACCCGGGCCAACACCGGGTCGGCCGTCAACGGATTGCGGGAGCTGGGGCACCTGTGCGGCTGGGGACGCTGACCCGCCCGTCGCCACCCTCACCAGGTGGTGCCTGATCCCCGGTCAGGCGCTTGACCTCGCAGACCTGGGCCCGGAGGGGCGAGCTGCCGCTGATCGGGTCGCTCGGCGTCTGGCTGAGCACCAGGTTGAGGTTGGCACTGCCGGGACCGAACGGCGGATGACCAGGGAGCCCCAGTTCCTCGCACGGTTCGAACCAGCCGTGCTGGCCGCACACGACGCCGGCCGCGAGCGTGTCGTTCAGCCTGGCGCGGGCACGGACGCTCCCCCTCGGCGTCGCGATCTCGACCCAGTCGCCCTCGGCGATGCCCCGCCGGTCGGCGGTGTCGGGGTGCAACTCGACCTGGGGGTCGGGCGCGTGGCGACGCAGGGCGGCGACCTGGCGGTGTTGGGTCTCGCAGAAGGGCAACGCCTTCGCGCAGGTGAGCACGAGTGGGAACTCACCGGCGAGGTCGGGGCGCGACCGGGGGCTCAGGAGGGGCTCCGTGAAGGTGGGGACGGGCGGCTGGGCGACCTCGAGGAAGTCCTCGACGTACAGCTCGATCCGCCCCGTCGGCGTGTCGAACCCCGCCGGTACGCCGTCCTCATCGGCGACGGCGTACTTCCGGTGGCGGGTCTCGAGCGGCAGGCGGACCCCCGCCGGGTCGTCGCGCAACTGCCGCAGCGACACCCCGCTCGGCTCCAGGTGGTGCGCCAACCCCGCTTCGACGTCGCCGTCGAAGAACTGCTCGCCGAGGCCGAGCCGGGTGGCCAGGTCGAAGATGATCTCGATGTCGGAGCGGGCCTCGCCCACGGGCGCGACGAGCGGGGCGCGCAACTGCACCAGCGACTGGGCCTCCTGCGAGACCTCGAAGCCGACCTTCAGGCCCTCGGCCTCGAAGGCGGCGGTCACCGGAAGGACGATGTCGGCCGATTCGGCGGTCGGGGTCGGGAACAGGTCGAGGTGCACGTGGAACTCGAGCGCCCGGAGCGCCTCACGCCCGCGCGCGCTGTCGCCGTGGGCCAGGAGCAGGTTCGAGCCGAAGCTCACCAGTCCGCGGGCCCGGTAGGGGCGGCCGTCCAGCGCCGCGGTGTAGAAGTCCTCGCCGGTGACGAACTCGAACCGGGCCGGCCCGAGGGGGCGGTCGCCCACGCCGATCGCCTTGGCTCGCTGCGACGGGTCGAGCAGTTCTGAACCGGCGACCGGCTTCGTCGGTACGGGCGTGAAGAGGACGTTGCCGCCGGGCACGTCGAGGCACCCGGTCAGCGCGTAGAGCAGGTTCACCGCTCGGATGATCTGGGTCGTCCCGCTGTGCTGCTCCAGGCCGCTCCAGGTGTAGAACGCCACGGGGCGGTGCTCCCACAGCATCCGGGCGGTGCGCTCGATGTCCGCGGCGGGGACGCCGGTGACCTCCTCGGCGACCGCCGGCGACACGCTCCGGCACTCCTCGGCCACCAGGTCGAACGCCGGCCGGCAGGCCACCGCTCCGTCGACGGTCGGGACCTCGATGGTCCCGGTGCACGCCAGACGGCTGTGGTCGTCCACGTCCGAGCCGCGCGCGGTCGGGTCGAGGACGACCGGCTGCCCCGCGACCTCGTCCCAGGCGACGTGGTGGCCCGGGTCGCCGGCGGTAGCGAGGTCGCCGGCGCGGAGCAGACGCCCCGTGTCGGTCCGGACCAGGAGTGGGCCGTTGGTCCAGCGGCGGACGAACGGCTCGTCGTACCAGCCCCGCTCGATCATCACGTTGGTGATCGCCAACGCCAGGGCGGCGTCGGTGCCGGGGCGTACGCGCAGCCAAGGATCCGCCTTGGCGGCCAGGCCGGCCCGCCGTGGGTCGACGACGACGAGCTTCGCTCCCCGGCGCAGAGCCGCCCTGGTCGCGGTGGCGTGGGCCAACCGCGACACGACGGGGTTGTAGCCCCAGAACAGGATGCACCCGGCCCGGTCGAGGTCGGGCATGTACTCGCCGGGTACCGACGCTCCGTAGGTGTAGAGCGAGGCGAGGTAGCGTCCCCAGCCGCACAGCTCCATCGAGGTGACGAGGTTCGGGCTTCCATAGGCGCGCTGGAGCCGCTGGATCCAGTCGACGCAGTCGACGATCGCCGAGGTCGACGGCGACACCGAGCTGAACACGACCGACTCGGGGCCGTGGTCACGGGCCAGCCCGCGCAGCCGCTCGGCGACCGTGTCCAGCGCCTCGTCCCAGGTGATCCGCTGCCAGCCCGGGTCCGGCGCGCCCCTGGGTGCCGTGCGCTTCATCGGGTACCGCAGCCGGTCGGGATGGGCGGTGATCTCGGGCGCCGCCTTTCCCTTGACGCACAGCGCCTTCCCGGTCGGGTGGGACGGGTCTCGGCCGAGCGTGAAGGTCCCGTTCGCCACGGTCGCTCGTGCGCCGCACCGCGAGACGCACAACGGGCAGTACGTCGCCACCTCCGCCGCCGTCGGTGCTCCGGTCACGACGTGCTCCAACTCACCGAAGGGCTGCTCCCTTCGTTCCGGGACCCGCACAGACGTCCCTGCTGCGCTCGGCGAATGCCCGACGGCCACGGAGGTGTCACCCCGTCGATCGCACCGCGAGCGCGTGGACGTCGGCCCGCTCGACCCCGCCCGCGTCCACGTTGGAGACGCGCGCCACGAGCTCGAACTGTGCGCCGTGCCCGCCCTTCACGACCCGCAGGACCCCGACGCCGGGCGTGGAGCCCGTGCTCACGTGCGGGTCGGCGGTGAGCGGGTTGGGGCCGCGGAGGGAGGCGAACACGTGGTTGCCCGGCGGCGCCACGGCCAGGATGTCGGGCGTGGGGTCGGCCGACACGTCGCCGGCCAGCGGCAGGCGGTCGACGAGCTGGTCGGTGGCCGTGTCCACGACCCACAGCAGGTTCCGCCCACGATCGGCCATCCACAGCTCCCGGCCGTGCTTGGTGAGCACGACGCCGTGGGCATCGGCCCCCTCGACGTCCTCACTGAGGACCACCGACGGCGCCGGCGTGTTGGGCGGGTTGGCGGCCGAGAAGCCGGTGACCGGGAAGGCGTACAGGTCGGCCTCGAACAGGTTGGGCCCCGTCCCGCCGCCCGAGTTCACGTACATCTTCCCCGGCCCGTGCCGCCTGGCGGGCACCTCGGCACCCCCGCAGCCGTTGGGGTGGACGGTCGCCCGGTCGTACTCGGCGACGATGCGCATGGGTGTGGCGGCGCTGTCGACGACGAACATCCCGCCGCCCCGCAGGGTCACGAAGGTGTGACGGCTGGTCGCCTCGACCACCGGGCAGATGGGAGCGTTGTCCGGGCGGAGGGCGGCGTCCTGACAGGCTGCGCCGTTCGGTGTGGTGCACGAGGCGAGGTCGATGGTCGCCGCCGGGTTCAGGGCGAAGGTGTTCGCCGCGTAGTCGACGTCCACCCGCTCGAGCAGCTTGCCGTTCTGGTTGGCGACGACCACATAGGCGCCATCCGGCGACGGAGCCGCGAAGTGGGCCTGGCGGGCGCCGCCGGCGCCGGGCGAGGTCCGGACGCACGCCCGCGCCTCCCGCGTCGCCGCGTCGAGGAGGAGCACGTGGCCCGACGCCACGAACGACACCACCGCATGGGTGTGCTCGGCGTTGAAGGCCACCATGTGCGGTCGCACGGGGTTCGCCCCGGTGGCCGCCAGGCAGGCCGCCGCCGCCGGCCCGCCGAGGTCGACGGTCTCGGGGGCGTCCACCGACGACCCGTTCGCCAGCTTCTCGCCGTCCCACACGTAGAGGGTGCCCCCGTAGGTGCGGCCGGGCGAGTTCGACTGGTCGATCGCCCAGACCTCGTACCGGCCGTTGGCGCGGCCGCCGGCATCGGCAGCCACGACGCCCGGAGCCAGGCTCGCCGCCGACGCCACCGCTGCAACCAACCCGGCGATCCCCGATCGCGACGCCATCGCTCGTCCCCCCTCGCTCGCCTCCCGGAACGAAGAGTAGAGCGCCGGGGCCCTCGGGAGAAGGGCTTCGACGACGCCGGGGGGGACGACCCGGTTGTCGGGATCCCCTGGCCGGGGTAGGAACGGGCCATGAGATTCCGACTGGGACTGGCCATCGGCTTCACCTCCGGCTACTACCTCGGCTCCATGGCCGGCCGGGAGCGCTACGAGCAGATCAACTCGGCCATCCGCAAGCTGAAGCGGTCGGAGGCGTACGAGGTCGCCACCGAGCGGGCGCGCGAGGTGGTGGACGCCGGCGTGGACAAGGCCACCGACCTGATCGACTCGGCCCGCACCAACGGGGCCGAGCCGTCGGCACCGACGACGACCGATCCCTACTTCCGCACCGAGCCACCGGCGGTGTAGCCCGCGGCCCAGACGCGGCCCGCCGCCCCGCTACTCCTCGTCGAGGTAGTCGCGGAGGCGCTGGCTGCGGATGGGGTGGCGCAGCTTGGCCAGCACCTTCGACTCGATCTGGCGGATCCGCTCGCGGGTCACGCCGAACTCCCTGCCGACCTCCTCCAGGGTGCGCACCTGCCCGTCGTCGAGCCCGAAGCGCAGCCGCACCACCAGCTGCTCGCGATCGGACAGCTCGGCCAGGGCCTGCTTGACCGCCTCGATCAGCATCGCCTTGGCCGCGGCGTCGGCGGGCACGATGGCCGACTGGTCCTCGATGACGTCGCCCAGGCTGAAGTCCTCGTCGCCCATGGGCTGCTCGAGCGACACGGTGTCCTGGCCGATGCGCAGGACCTCGCGGACCCGGGCGGGCGACATCTCCGCCCGGGCCGACAGCTCCTCGAGCGTGGGTTCGCGGCCGTTCTCCTGCACGAGCTGGCGCTGGATGCGCCCGACCTTGTTGATGGTCTCCACCATGTGCACCGGGATGCGGATGGTCCGGGCCTGATCGGCGATGGCCCGGGTGATGGCCTGGCGGATCCACCACGTGGCGTAGGTGGAGAACTTGAAGCCCTTGGTGTAGTCGAACTTGTCGACCGCCCGCATCAGCCCGAGGTTGCCCTCCTGGATCAGGTCGAGGAACAGCATCCCCCGGTTCCGGTAGCGCTTGGCGATGGACACGACCAGCCGCAGGTTGGCGTTGATGAGCTGCTGGGTGGCGACCCGGCCGTCGCCCTCCGCCCGCTCGAGCGGCCGCCGCAGGTCGGTGGGGACGAGGTGGCGCCCCCCGTACTCCCGTTCGAGCTCGGTGAGCTGCTCGGCGGCGTGCAGGCCGCGTTCGATGCGCTGGGCCAGGAACACCTCCTGGGCCGCCGTCAGCAGCGGGACCTTGCCGATCTCCTTGAGGTACATGCGGACCGGGTCCTCGCCGATCCCGCCCACGCCCTCCGCCTCGGAGAACTCGGGCGCAGGCGCGGCGCCGGCCGGCGCCGCCGCCGGGGGGCGACCGGGGGGCGCGGGCCGGGCGGGTGCCGAGGGTGCGAGCACCTCCACCACGGGTTCGTCGACCAGGCCCCCCGGGGCGGTCGCGTCGGGGTCGACCAGGTCGACCGGCGCCAGGTCGTCCTCGACCGGCTCGTCGGCGGTGACGAACACGTCCTCGGCGTCGTCGTAGTGGATGCCCTCGGCGCGGACGCGGGCCACGACCGAGTTGATGAGGTCGGCGCTCAGCTCCACGCCGTCGAGCACCGTCATCAGGTCGTCGGCGTTCACGCTGCCGCGCCGGCGACCGGTGTCGAGCAACCGGGAGAACGCCTCCTCGGGGACGCCCTCCGGCACGGGGTAGGTCACCCCCCCTCCTCGGACCAGCGCACCAGCCAATCTACCAACCGGTCGGCCGCGTCAGGATCGGGGAGGTCCTCGACCGTGACCTTCAGCCAGCCGACGGCGGCGGACAGGGCCAGCGCCTGCTCCGGCGCGGCACGGGCGTCGGCCTCCAAGGTGGAGACAGCCCGCGCCACGGCCCGCCGGAGGAGCTGCGACAGCACGTCGTCCACGTCAGCCGTCGCCTCCTCCACGGCCAGGCGCTGGAGCAGGTCGGCGGTACCCGGGTCGGCGGCGGCGATGGCGTCGTGGACGGTGGGCGCCCGGGCGATCGTCTCGAACACGGCGCCGTGGCGCTCGTCGGCGAAGAGCGCCGGGTGCAGGCGGCCGACGACCTCGTCGCGCCGGTGGACGGCCAGGCGCAGCGCCTCGAGCTCGGGGCCGCCGGAGTCCCGCCGAGGCGTCGCCGTGGCCGCCGGCCGGCGGGCGGCCCGGCCGTGGGGCCCCACCCCTCGCCGCAGGCGCTCGGCGTCGATCCGGCAGCGGTCGGCGACCTCCATCAGGTACTGGTCGCGCACGAGGTCGCTGGGGTGCTCGCTGATGGCCGCCATGGCGGCCTCGGCCGCTCGCGCCCGTCCCTCGGGCGAGCGCAGGTCGGCCGCTCCCAGCACCCGCTCGACGCGGAAGCGGAGGAACGGCTCGGCCTCCGTGACGGCCGCCGTGAGCCGGTCTGGGTCCCGACGGGCCAGCTCCCCGGGATCGGAGCCGGAGGGCAGGGCGGCCACGAACAGGTCGATCTCGTAGCGGCGCTCCCAGTCGTAGAAGCGCTCGGCGGCGGCCTGGCCGGCGGCATCGGCGTCGTAGGCGAGCACGATGCGGCGGGCGAAGTTCTTGAGCATCCGGAAGTGCTCGTCGGCCAGGGCGGTGCCGCACGTGGCGACGGCGCGGTGCACGCCCACGGCCGCCAACCCGATCACGTCGGTGTAGCCCTCGCACACGACGACCTCGCCCGTGCTCACCACCTCGCTCTTGGCCCAGTTGAGGCCGTAGAGCGTACGGCTCTTGGAGTACAGCGGGGTCTCCGGGGAGTTCTTGTACTTCGGCCCGTCGGCGCCCGGCAGGGCCCGGCCCCCGAACGCCACCGCCTTGCCGGCGGCGTCGAAGATCGGGAACATCACCCGGCCCCGGAAGTTGTCCTGCTGGCGGCCTCGCCGGTTGACGATGCCGAGCCCGGTGTCGCGCAGCACGTCGTCGGGGAGACGCAGTGCCCGGGCCAACGCGTCCCAGTCCGTCGGCGCCCACCCCAGGCGGAAGGCCCGTACGACGTCGCCGTCGTAGCCGCGCGAGCGCAGGTAGGCCCGGGCCGGGGCGGCGTCGGCGGCCGTCAGCAGGCGCTGGTGGTACCACTCGGCCGCTGCCTCGACGGCCTCGATCAGCCGGGTGCGGCGCTGGCGGCCCCTGCCCTCGCGGGCCTCGTCGTAGCGCAGCTCGATGCCGGCCTTGGCCGCCAGCCGCTCCACCGCCTCGACGAAGTCGAGGTGCTCCACCTCGCGGACGAAGGTGATCACGTCGCCCTTGGCCTGGCAGCCGAAGCAGTGGTAGAGCCCGAGCTCGGCGTTGATCGAGAACGAGGCGGTCTTCTCGGCGTGGAACGGGCACAGGCCGACCCACCGGCGCCCCACCCGCTTGAGGGCCAGGTGCTCGGACGCCACCTCGACGAAGTCCGTGGCGGCCCGCACACGGGCGACGTCCTCCTCGACGATGCCCACGCCGAGGACGGTACCGCTTCGGCCCACGCGCCACCGCCGGGGCCCGGCGGTGCTCAGGCGGTGGGTCCCGCTCAGGCGACCCCGGCGGAGCGCAGGATCGCCTGGGCGGAGGCCAGGCGGGCGATGGGCACCCGGAACGGCGAGCAGCTGACGTAGTCCAGCCCCGCCTCGGCGAACAGGGCGATCGACTCGGGGTCGCCGCCGTGCTCGCCGCAGACGCCCAGCTTGAGCCCGGGCTTGGCGGCCCGGCCCCGCTCGGCGGCGATCTTCACCAGCTCGCCGACGCCACCCGGATCGATCGTCTCGAACGGGTTGCGCTTGAGCAGCCCCTGCTCCAGGTACGTGCTCATCATGCGGCCCTCGATGTCGTCCCGGCTGAACCCGAACACCATCTGGGTGAGGTCGTTGGTGCCGAACGAGAAGAAGTCCGCCTCCTCGGCCAGCTCGTCGGCCCGCAGAGCGGCCCGGGGCGTCTCCACCATGGTGCCGATCGACACGGCGATGGGCCGCCTGACGCCGGCGGTGGCGGCGGCGACCGCCTCCTCCACCCACTGGCGGGCGAGGCCCAGCTCCTGGCGGGTGACCGTGAGCGGGATCATGATCTCGACGACCGGCTTGCCCTTGGCGGCGGCCCGGGCCGCGGCCGCCTCCATCAGGGCGCGCACCTGCATGGCGTACAGCCCCGGCTTGAGCACGCCGAGGCGGACGCCCCGGGTGCCCAGCATCGGGTTGAACTCCTCCCAGTGCTTGGCCGCCGCGTAGAGCTGCTCCTCCTCCTCGCTCAGCCCCTCGGTCGCCTTCTTGACGGCCATCTCCTCGGTCGACGGCAGGAACTCGTGCAGCGGGGGGTCGAGCAGGCGCACGGTCACGGGGAGCCCGTCCATGGCCTCGAGGATCTCCTCGAAGTCGGCCCGCTGGACGGCCAGCAGCTTCTCCAGGGCGGCCGCTTCCTCGTCGGGCGTGTCGGCCATGATCATGGCCCGCACGACCGGGAGCCGGTCGTCGCCGAGGAACATGTGCTCCGTCCGGCACAGGCCGATGCCCTCGGCGCCGAAGTTCCGGGCGTTGGCGGCGTCCGGGCCGTTGTCGGCGTTGGCCCGCACCGCCATCCTGCCCTTGCGGACCTTGTCGGCCCAGCCCAGGATCGTGGCGAACTCCTTGGGGGGCTCGCCCATCGACAGCTCGACCTCGCCCAGCACGACGACGCCGCTGGTGCCGTCGACGGCGATGACGTCGCCCTCGTTCACGGTGACGGCGCCCGCGCTGAAGGACTTCCCCTTGATCCGCACCGACTCGGCGCCCACGACGGCGGGCTTCCCCCAGCCCCGGGCCACCACGGCGGCGTGGCTCACCAGGCCGCCGCGCGAGGTGAGTATGCCCTGGGCGGCGATCATGCCGTGGACGTCCTCGGGCGACGTCTCCGTGCGCACGAGGATCACCCGCTCACCCCGCTCGCCGGCCGCCGCCGCGTCGTCGGCCGTGAAGTAGGCCCTGCCGACGGCCGCGCCGGGAGAGGCGGCCAGGCCCTTGGCGATGACCGTCATGTCCTTGCCCGAGAACTGAGGATGGAGCACCTGGTCCAGGTGCTCGGCCGTGACCCGCAGGAGCGCCTCCTCGCGGGTGATCCTCCACTTGCGGCCCTTGGTCATGTCGACGGCCATGCGCAGGGCGGCCCGACCGGTGCGCTTGCCCACCCGGGTCTGGAGCATCCACAGCCTGCCCTGCTCGATGGTGAACTCCGTGTCGCACATGTCGCGGTAGTGCGCCTCGAGGCGCTCGAAGATCCCGAGCAGCTCCTTGTGGATCTCGGGGAAGCGGGTCTTCATGGCCGACAGGGGCTCGGTGTTGCGGATGCCCGCCACCACGTCCTCGCCCTGGGCGTTGACCAGGAAGTCGCCGTAGGCGCCGGCCTCGCCGGTGGCGGGGTCGCGGGTGAAGCCCACGCCCGTGCCCGAGTTGTCGTCCCGGTTGCCGAAGACCATGGCCTGCACGTTCACGGCCGTGCCCAGGTCGTGGGCGATCCGCTCGCGCACCCGGTAGGCCACCGCACGCGGCCCGTTCCACGAGGCGAAGACCGCCTCGATGGCGCCCCGGAGCTGCTCGGCGGGGGCCTGCGGGAACGGCTTGCCGGTGTGGCGGACGACGACGTCCTTCTCCTGCTCGACGAGCTTGCGCAGGGTGCCGGGCGTGATCTCGGAGTCGGCGGTGACGCCGTCCGCCTCCTTGGCGGCGTCGAGCAGCGAGTCGAACTCGGACCCCTCGATGCCCTGGACGATGCGGCCGTACATCGCCACGAAACGGCGGTACGAGTCGTAGGCGAAGCGCTCGTCGGTCTGGACGGCCAGGCCCTCCACGGACTCGTCGTTCAGCCCCAGGTTGAGGACGGTGTCCATCATGCCGGGCATGGAGAACTTCGCCCCCGATCGCACGCTCACCAGCAGCGGGTCCTCGGGGTCGCCCAGCTTCTTCCCCATCGCCTTCTGCAGCCGCTTGACCTGCTTCTCGACCTCGCCGGTGAGGCCGTCCGGCCAGCCCCCGTCCATGTAGGCCCGGCAGGCGTCGGTGGTGATGGTGAAGCCGGGGGGAACGGGCAGCTCGAGCACCGAGGTCATCTCGGCCAGGTTCGCCCCCTTGCCCCCGAGGAGGTCCTTCAGGCCCATGGGGGAGGTGCGGTGCTTGTGGTCGAACGCGAAGACGAGAGCCATGCGGCGAGCCTACCGTTCGGCCCTTCCCGGCCCCCAGGCCCGCGCTCACCCCACGTGGGCCCGAAACGGGCGCTCCGGTGCCCCCGCCGCCGGCGCCCCGTCGGCCGCCCGACCTACGATCCGGCCATGCGGGTGATCGTCCTCGGCGCCGGGTTCGGGGGCCTCGAGCTCGCCACCCGGTTGTCCGAGGAGTTCGGCGACGGGGTCGACGTCGTGCTCGTCGACCAGCGTGACGGGTTCGTGTTCGGGTTCTCGAAGCTCGACGTCATGTTCGGTCGCACGACGGACGCCGCCGTGCACCATCCCTACCGGGAGCTCGCCAAGGCCGGCGTGCAGTTCGTGCAGGCGAAGGTGACCGCCATCGACCCGACGACCAGGGAGGTGGAGACGGACGCCGGTGCGTTCGCCGGCGACGTCCTGGTGGTCGCGCTGGGCGCCGACGTCCACCCCGAGGCCACGCCGGGGCTGGTCGAGGGGGGCCACGAGTTCTACACCGAGGCGGGCGCCTTCGCCCTGCGCCGGGTCCTGGCCGACTTCGAGGGCGGCCGGGTCATCATCGGGGTCACCTCGACGCCGTTCAAGTGCCCGCCCGCTCCCAGCGAGACGGCCCTGCTGATGCACGACCACCTCGTGCGGAACGGCGTCCGCGACACCTCCCGTATCCACCTGGTGATGCCGTTGCCGGTGCCCATCCCACCGTCGCCCGAGGCCTCACGGGCACTGCTGGAGGCGTTCGCCGAGCGCGGCATCGACTGGCACCCGAACCGCCGGTTGAGCGAGCTCGACCCGGCGCAGCGCGTTGCCGTCCTCGACGACGGCAGCGAGATGCCCTACGAGCTGGTCCTCGCCGTCCCGGTCCACCGGGCACCGGCGGTCGTCGCCGAAGCCGGTCTGACCGTCGACGGGTGGGTCCCGGTAAACCCCCTGACGCTGGAGACGTCGTTCCCCGGGGTGTACGCGATCGGGGACGTCACGAGCGTCGGCACGCCGAAGGCCGGCGTGTTCTCCGAGCGACAGGGAGCGGTCGCCGCCGATCGCATTGCCGATGTCATCCGAGGGCGGGCGGGTTCGGCGGAGTACGACGGCCGGGGCATGTGCTACCTCGAGTTCGGCGACCGCGAGGTGGCTCGTGTCGAGGTGACGTTCGTGAGCGGCCACCCCCCGACCGGGACCTTCGTCTCCCCCTCGGAGGCCCTCGCCGCCGAGAAGGTCCGGTTCGGGTCCAGCCGCGCCCGTCGTTGGTTCGGTCGGGAGTGGAGCCCCGGAGGACCGGGCGGCTGACCCCTGGCCGACCGCCGGAGACCCGCCGAGGGTCCGGGAACGGCTGTGCCGTGGCCGCACTCGCCGCCGCAGGCGGCCTCTTCGGCTGCGGACACCGAGAAAGGACAGAGCGGAGGCGGCGCGAGCTCTGCTCGCCCGCCGGAGCACGATCGGACTCGACCGAGTGAGCGAAGCGAGCGAATGAGGTCGAAGTAGCTATCCGAGGGCGAGACGGGAGCGGAGCTCGTCGACCAGGCGGTCGATCGGCACGCGGACCTGCTGGAGGCTGTCGCGCTCGCGGATGGTGACGGCCCGGTCGTCCAGCGTGTCGAAGTCGATGGTCACGCAGAAGGGCGTACCGATCTCGTCCTGGCGCCGGTAGCGGCGGCCGATGGCCTGGGTCTCGTCGTAGTCGACCATCCAGTGGCGCTGGAGCAGCGACAGCACCTCGCGCGACGTCGGCGTCAGCGTCTCCTTCTTGGACAGCGGCAGTACGGCCACCTTGTAGGGAGCGAGCCGGTGGTCCAGGCGCAGGACCGTGCGCGTCTCGTCGTTGACCACGTCGGTGTCGTAGGCGGCCAGGAGGAACGCCATCATGGCCCGGGTGGCGCCGGCGGCCGGCTCGATCACGTGAGGGACGTAGCGCTCGCCGGTCGCCTGGTCGAAGTACTCGAGCTTCTCGCCCGAGGCGGCGGCGTGCGCCGACAGGTCGAAGTCGCCCCGGTTGGCGATGCCCTCCAGCTCGCCCCAGCCCCACGGGTAGCGGAACTCCACGTCGGAGGTCTGCGAGGAGTAGTGCGACAGCTCCTCGGGGTCGTGGGCCCGCAGGCGCAGGAGGTCGTCGGGGATGCCCAGGTCCCGGTACCAGGCCAGGCGCTCGGCGGTCCAGTACTCGAACCACTTGCCCGCCTCGTCGGGCGGGACGAAGTACTCGAGCTCCATCTGCTCGAACTCCCGGGTACGGAAGACGAAGTTTCCGGGCGTGATCTCGTTGCGGAACGACTTTCCCGTCTGGGCGATGCCGAACGGCGGCTTCTTGCGCGCCGTCGTCATGACGTTCAGGAAGTTCACGAACATGCCCTGGGCCGTCTCGGGGCGGAAGTAGGCGACGTTGGCGCCCTCCTGCACGGGGCCGACGAACGTCTGGAACATCATGTTGAACGCCCGCGCCTCGGTGAGGTCGGTGGAGCCGCAGTTCGGGCACGTGCCCTCGATGTGGTCGGCCCGCCAGCGCTCCTTGCAGTTGCGGCAGTCGACCAGCGGATCGGTGAAGTTGGCCAGGTGGCCCGACGCCTCCCAGACCCGGGGGCTGGAGAGGATCGCGGCGTCGATGCCGACCACGTCGTCGCGGAGCTGCACCATCGTGCGCCACCACGCGTCCTTGACGTTGCGCAGCATCAGCACGCCGAGGGGGCCGTAGTCGTACGTGGACCGGAACCCGCCGTAGATCTCGCTGGACGGGAAGACGAACCCCCGCCGCTTGCACAGGTTGACGATGGTCTCCATGAGCTCCGGGCCGGGTTCGGGCATGCCGAGAGGTTACGGCCTCCCCGTCGCCCGCCTCTCGGCCATTGTCGACGCCGCGAACGGCCGGCTGACCCGGCACGGGCGCTCGACCGTCGCTCCGCCGGCGTCCCGCTCCAGCTCGTAGGCACCCTCGGGCGAGATGACCAGCATGCCCATCGGATGCACGGGCAGGGGCACGTGATACAGGTGCTCAGCCGTCGAGCACGTGGAGCGAGCGCAGCCGGCGCTCGAGGTGGTGCTCCATCGAGCGGTTCGCCAGGTGCTCCAACTCGGTGGCCGGGGGCCCGGGGGCTTCGTTGAGGGCGTCGGCCAGGCCCCCGCCCAGCACCCTCCGCAGCAGGGCGAGCGCGTCCGGGCTCACCGGCACGCCGCGCCGGCACCGCCGGCACAGGGCCCCGCCCTCGGCCAGGTCGAAGGCGACCAGGTCCTCCACCGACCCGCACGCCGCGCACTGGTCGAGCAGCGGGTGCGCCCCCTCCAGCGACAGGAGCCTCCAGAAGAAGGCGGCGCCGACCAGCGGGTTGTCGGAGGCGGCCAGCGCCCGCAGCCCGCCCACCAGGAGCTGGTACAGGCGGGGGCTGGGCTCGCGCTCCTGCGCCACCTGGTCCACCACCTCGAGCATCGACGACGCCCGGGCCAGCCGGTCGAGGTCGTCCCGGATGGCGCGGAAGTGGTCGAGGCTCTCGGCCTGGGTGACGATGTCGAGCTCCCTGCCCTCGTAGAGGAGCAGGCTGACGTGGCTCAGCGGCTCCAGCCGGGCGCCGAAGCGGCTCTTGGTCTTCCGCACCCCCTTGGCGACGGCCCGCACCTTGCCGTGCGCCCGGGTGACGAGGGTGACGATGCGATCGGCCTCGCCGAGGCGGATGGTGCGCAGCACCACGCCCTCGTCCCGGTAGAGGCCCACCTCACACGTCCAGGCCGCCGAAGCGACGGTCGCGGCGCTGGAACTCCCGCACGGCCTCGAACAGGTTCTCCCGCCGGAAGTCGGGCCACAGCACGTCGGTGAACACCAGCTCGCTGTACGCCAGCTCCCACAGCAGGAAGTTGGAGATGCGGAACTCCCCGGACGTGCGGATCACCAGGTCCGGGTCGGGCATGTCCGGCAGGTAGAGGTGGGCCCGGATGGCCTTCTCGTCGATGCGGTCGGGGCTCACGCCCGACGCCACCAGAGCCCGCACGGCGTCCACGATCTCGGCCCGGCCGCCATAGTTGAAGGCGATGGTGAGGGTCATCACCCGGTTGCCCGACGTCAGCTCCAGGGCCTCGTCCATCCGTCGCAGGAGGCGCCGGGGCACCCGCCAGTCCCGCCGGCCGGCGAAGCGGATGCGGACGCCGCGTTCGTTCAGCTCGTCCCGGCGGCGGAGGAGGAGCGACTCGTTGAACCGCATGAGGTACCGGACCTCGTCGGCCGGGCGCTTCCAGTTCTCGGTGGAGAAGGCGTACACGGTGAGCCACTTCACGCCCAGCTCGAGGGCGCCCTCGACGGCGTCGAACAGGGCCTCCTCCCCGGCGCCGTGGCCCTCGGTGCGGGGCAGGCCGCGCTTCTTGGCCCAGCGGCCGTTGCCGTCCATGACGCAGCCGATGTGGGCCGGCACCCGCGTCGGGTCGATGCCGTCGAGGTCCACGGAGCGACGGTACCGCGCCGGTGGCCCCGCGCCCCGCCGGGCCAGCGCGGACCCGGACGGATTACGGCAGTGCCCTCGGGGGGTACAGCGACCTCGTGATCGAGCGGGTGCTCTGCCCCCTGGCCAGGCGCTGGGCTTGGGTGGAGACCGCGCTGCGCGTCCAGAAGCGGTTCGAGGAGGTGCACGGCAACTACCTCGGCGCCGCCGTCACCCTCACCGCCTTCCTCTCGCTGTTCCCGCTGCTGCTCGCCGTGGTGGGCGTCGTCGGACTCGTCTCCCGCAACGCCGCCGATTTGCCGGGGACCGTCATCGGGAACCTCGGCATCACCGACCCCACCACCACCACGGTGCTGCGGCGGGCGTTCGAGCAGGCCGAGTCGAGCGGCAAGGCGGCCTCGGCCATCGGCATCGCCGGCCTCCTGTGGTCCGGCCTGGGCCTGGTGGCCGCCTTTCAGTTCGCCTTCGACTCCGTCTGGCAGGCGACCGGCCGCGGCCTCCGGGACAAGCTGTTCGGCCTCATGTGGCTGGCCGGCGCCCCCGTCATCTTCCTCGCCTCCTTCGGGCTCACCTTCGTCCTGCGCCAGCTCCCCGGCCCGGCGTGGCCGGCCGCCCTCGTCGGCAACCTGGCCGTCGGCATCGCGCTGTGGTTGTGGACGTTCAAGGCGCTCACCAACCGCAACGTGGGGTGGAAGCCGCTGCTCCCCGGTGCCGTCCTGGGCGCCGTCGGGCTGCAGGTGCTCCAGACCGTCGGTGGCATCTACGTCCCGCGTGTCGTCAGCTCGACGTCGGCCCTCTACGGGTCCATCGGGGTGGTGTTCGCCATCCTCGCCTGGCTCCTGTTCTTCGGGCGGCTCGTGGTGTACGCCGCCACGCTGAACGTCGTGCGGTGGGAGGAGGACCACGGCACGGTCACGGCGGAGATCGAGGTCCCCCGGGTGCCCGGCGACGTCCCGGTGAGCGCCTCCCGGGCCGGCGAGGCGCAGCCCCGGCAGGCAGCCGCCCACGCCTGAGCACGCCCCGTCGTCCGGCGGCCGATCCCGTAGCCTTCGTGCATGGGCGGAAGCACCTTCGGCCGGGCGTTCCGCGTGACGACCTTCGGCGAGTCGCACGGCGCCGCGGTGGGCGTCGTGGTGGACGGTTGCCCGCCCCGGCTGCCGCTGTCCGTCGACGAGGTCCAGGCCGACCTCGACCGCCGGCGCCCCGGCCAGAGCCGCCTCACCACCCAGCGCAAGGAGGGTGACCGCGCCGAGCTCCTCTCGGGCGTCTTCGACGGCGTCACCCTGGGGACGCCCATCACCGTGGTGGTCCGCAACACCGACGCCCGCAGCGGGGCCTACGAGGAGATGAAGGACGTGTACCGCCCGTCCCACGCCGATTTCACCACCGAGGCGAAGTACGGCGTCCGGGACTGGCGGGGCGGGGGGCGGGCCAGCGCCCGGGAGACCACGGGTCGGGTGGCGGCCGGTGCCGTCGCCCGCAAGCTGCTGCGCACGGTGGCCGGCGTGGAGGTCCTGGCCTGGGTCGAGTCGGTGCACGAGATCGACGCCAAGGTGGACGAGACGGTGGTCACGAGCGAGGCCGTCGAGGCGAACGCGGTGCGCTGCCCCGACCCGGCGGCGGCCGACGCCATGGCGGCCGCCATCGACGACGCCCGCCGCCGCGGCGACTCGCTGGGCGGCGTGGTGGCGTGCGTGGCCCGCCACGTGCCCGCCGGCCTCGGCGAGCCGGTGTTCGACAAGCTGGAGGCCGACCTGGCCAAGGCCATGCTGTCGCTCCCGGCCGCCAAGGGCTTCGAGGTGGGCAGCGGCTTCGGCGGGGCCCGCCTCACCGGCCTGGCCCACAACGACCCGTTCCTGCCCGGCGCCGACGGGCGGCCGGTGACGGCCACCAACCGCTCGGGCGGCGTGCAGGGCGGCATCACCAACGGCGCCCCCGTGCTGCTCCGCGTGGCCTTCAAGCCCACCGCCACCATCGCCCGGCCGCAGCAGACGGTGGACCGCGCCGGCAACGAGGTCACCCTGGCGGCCAAGGGAAGGCACGACCCGTGCGTCCTCCCCCGGGCCGTCCCCATCGTGGAGGCCATGGCGTGCCTGGTCCTCGCCGACCACTGGCTGCGCCAGCGGGCGGTGGACGTGCTCGGCGGGGCCCCGTGACCCACACGGTGGTGAAGTCGAACGACCCTTGCTGGTGCGGCAGCGGGCGCAAGTTCAAGCGCTGCCACCGGGCGGCGTACGAGCCGGTTCGGGCGGGCCGCATCGGCGACCGGCGCACGGTCCCCGAGGGGATCGCCAGGCCGTCCTACGCCGACACCGGCGTCGTCGACCGCTGGCCCGAGCCCATCGTCAAGTCGCCGGACGTGATCGGGCGCATGCGCCGGGCAGGCCGGGCGGCGGCGGACGTGCTGGCCGCCGTGGCCGCCGCCGCCGTCCCGGGCGCCACGACGGACGACCTCGACGCCCTGTGCCACCGCCTGGTCCTGGAGGGGGGCGCCTACCCGAGCCCGCTCAACTACGAGGGATCGGTGCAGCCGTTCCCCAAGTCCCTCTGCACGTCGGTCAACGAGGTCATCTGCCACGGCATCCCGGACGACCGGGCCCTGGTCGACGGCGACATCGTCAGCCTCGACGTCACCCTGTTCCTCGACGGCGTGCACGGGGACACGTGCGTCACCGTCCCGGTGGGCAACGTGGACGCCGCCTCCGGCCGGCTCATACGGGTGACGCGCGAGTGCCTGGAGCGGGCCGTCGAGGTGGTGGCGCCGGGGCGGCCGCTCAACCTCATCGGCAGGGCCATCCAGGAGCACGCCGAGGCGGCCGGGTTCGGGGTGGTGCGCCAGTTCGTGGGGCACGGCGTCGGCGAGATGTTCCACAGCGGGTTCTGCGTCCCCCACTACCACGATCCTGCCCGCCGCGAGCCGCTGGAGCCGGGGATGACCTTCACAATCGAGCCGATGATCACCATGGGCGGGTGGCAGGCCCGCATGTGGCCCGACGGCTGGACGGCGGTGACGGCCGACGGACGCCGCGCCGCCCAGTTCGAGCACACCCTCGTCGTCACCGACGACGGCGCCGACATCCTGACGACCCCCACCGACCCGTTCTCCCACCCGTACTGGGCACGCTGACGGGACGCCGGCCGGCTGCCGCCCGCGCGACGGGGCCCGGCTAGCGACCGCCGAGCCTGGCGACGACCTCGTCGAGGTCGCGGCGCAGGGCCGCCACCTCGGCCCGCAGCACGGCGACCTGCGAGGCGAGGGACCCGTGGCCGGCGTCGTGGTGCCCGGCGTCGACCGGCCGTGGTGCCGGCGGCGCCGCCGCGTACGCCTCCGGTCGTGGCGCCGGCGCCGCCGCGTACGCCTCGGTCGAGGCGACGGCGACGGCACCCGTGTCGGCCGCCAGCAGCTGGGCGTAGCGCGTCTCCTTGCGGCCGGGCTCGCGAGGCAGGCGGGCGACCAGCGGCTCCTCCCTCGACGCCAGGTCGTCGAGCTCGTCGTCGATCTCGTCCAGCGAGGCGAACTCGGCCATGCGCTCGGTGCGGCTGCGCAGCTCGCCCAGCGTCTGCGGGCCCCGCAGCAGGAGCACGGCCAGGAGCGCCAGCTGGCGCCGCTCGAGGGGCAGGACCTCCTCGAGCACCTGGCGGTAGCGGGTGACGGACCGGCCGTGCGACGGGAACACGAAGCGCAACAGGCGCTTCTCCTTGAGCCGGGTGAGGGCCGAATCGACGGTGCGGTCGTCGTAGGAGACGACCGGGTTGCGGCTCGACGTCTGGTTGCACGCCGCCACCAGCGCGTTCAGGGTCAGCGGGTACTGCTGTGGCGTCGTCATCTGCTTCTCGACCAGCGCGCCGATCAAGCGGGCCTCCACAGGGTCGAGGGAGATCACGGCGCCCCGCCCTTCACGCCCGCCACCCCTGCTCGTTCACCGGCCACGGCCGGCGAGCGTACCGCCCGTCCACGGCCGCCCCGGCGTTGTTCGCGAAGCCGGCGGGCCGTTCCGCCGGCGCCCGGCTCAGCTGCCCGAGGAGGCGGCGGCCTTGCGGGGAGCGGCCTTCTTGGCGGCCCGCTTCTTGGCGGCGGCCTTCTTGGCGGTGGCGGCGGCCTTGCGGTCGGCCTCGCCCGCGGCCCATGCCTTGGTGGTCTGGTCCTCCACCTCGGCCCCGCCGGCCAGGTTGCGGACGGCCTTGATCCCGTTCATGGCCGAGGCCTTGCTGTTGTACGCCTCGCTGGTGGCCACGACCTGGCCGTTGGTGGACAGCAGCGAGAAACGGAACTTCCCCGTCGTGCCCTTCTTGACGACGAATTTGCCTGGCATCGTTCCCTCCTGGAATCCCGGTCGTCGCGAACGTACCGGGGTGCGCTCCCGGAATCGGGGATGGTCGTCACGACCCGTGAGCGCCGGTCGGCCGGTACGGTCGTCGCGTGGACGTGAAGGCGGCGCTGGACCGCGTGCGCGCCGCGCTGCCGGCCGGCGAGGAGCGGCCCGGCCAGGTGGCGATGGCGGAGGCGGTGGCTCGCGCCGTCACCACCGGGCGCCACCTCGTGGTCCAGGCGGGGACGGGCACCGGCAAGAGCGTCGGCTACCTCGTGCCCGCCATCCTCTCGGGCAGGCGGGTCGTGGTGGCGACGGCCACCAAGGCGCTCCAGGACCAGCTCGCCGCCAAGGACCTCCCGTTCCTGGCCCGTCACCTCGGCGTGCCGTTCGACTTCGCCGTGGTGAAGGGTCGCTCCAACTACCTGTGCCGCCAGCGGGCCGACGAGGTGACGGGCGGCGGCGACCAGCTCACCCTGGAAGACGACGCCGACGTCGGGCCGCTCGGGCGCGACGTCCTGCGCCTCGTCGAGTGGGGCCGCACCACGGAGACGGGCGACCGGTCGGACCTCGACTTCGAGCCCCGCCCGCGGGCGTGGGCGGCGGTCAGCGTCAGCGCCACCGAGTGCCCCGGGGCGGCGAAGTGCCCGAGCGGCGAGACGTGCTTCGCCGAGGCGGCACGCCAGCGGGCGGAGGCGGCCGACGTGGTCGTCGTCAACACCCACCTGTACGGCGCCCACCTGGCGAGCGGCGGTCACGTGCTGCCCGAGCACGACGTGGTGGTGTTCGACGAGGCGCACGCCCTGGAGGACGTCGCCGCCGAGAGCCTGGGCCTGGAGCTGGGCGCCGGGCGGGTACGGGCGGTCGCCCGGTCGGCGCGTGGGCTGGTGGCGTCCGACGACGCCGGAGCGGTCGACGACCTCGAGTCGGCCGCCGTCCGGCTGGAGGAAGCCGGCGCACCGTGGCGCGACCGGCGCGTGCCGCCCGACCTCGGCACCGAGCTGGGCGCCGCCGTCGAGCTGACCGCCCAGCGGCTCCAGCGGGTGACGAGCGCCGTCCGCTCCGGGGAGGGCGACTCGGCCCGCAAGGCCCGGGCGCTCCAGGCCGCCGGTCACCTGGCGGGCGACCTCCAGCTGGCGGCATCGGTCCCGGACGGGTACGTGGCGTGGGTGGAGGGCCGCACCGGCGGCGCGGTGCTGCGCATGGTGCCGATCGACGTGGGCGGCCTCCTGGCCAGCCGGCTCTGGAGCGAGGTCACGGCGGTGCTCACCAGCGCCACCGTCCCGCCCCTCCTGGCTGCCCGCGTCGGCATCGAGCGCGAGCGGTGCGACGAGCTGGACGTGGGGAGCCCTTTCCCCCACGCCGACCACGCCGTCCTCTACTGCGCCGCCCACCTCCCGGACCCCCGCAGCCCGGGGTACGCCGACGCCATGCATGCCGAGATGGAGGCACTGGTCAAGGCGGCGGGCGGGAGGACCCTCGCCCTGTTCACGAGCTGGCGGGCGATGCAGGCGGCCGTCGAGGTCCTGCGGCCCCGCCTCCCGTGGACGGTCCTCGCCCAGGGTGACCTGCCCAAGCCGGCGCTGGTGGAGGCGTTCGCATCCGACGAGCGGTCGTGCCTGTTCGCCACCATGGGGTACTGGCAGGGCATCGACGTGCCCGGCCCGTCGCTGTCCCTCGTCACCATCGACCGCGTCCCGTTCCCGCGCCCGGACGAGCCGCTGGTCCAGGCCCGGCGGGAGCGGGCGGGGCCGGGTGCCTTCCGGCTCGTCGACCTCCCCCGCGCCGCCACCCTCCTCGCCCAGGGCGCCGGCCGTCTCGTGCGGTCGGCCACCGACCGCGGCGTCGTCGCCGTCCTCGACCCCCGGCTGGCCACCGCCGGCTACCGCTGGGACCTCGTCCGCGCCCTCCCCCCCATGCGCCGCACCCGCCACCGCGCCGAGGTCGAGGCCTTCCTGGCCGAAGCCCTCGCCACCTGAACCCAGACGGTCGCCAGAGGCGCGTGTGCGGCCGTGCGCGGTGGGTGTGTCGCCAGGGCGTGCGGCCACGCGCGCGGCCGCAGGCCGCCCCGATGGCTGGACGCCACCCGCCGGCGGAGCCGGCGGCGAAAACGTCGAGCGGAGGCCCGGCGGCTCAGCCGCCGGGCCGGAGCACGATCGAACTCGCCGAGCAAGCTCCGCTTGCGACGGCGAAACCTTCAGTACCCCAGCCGCTCCAGGGCCTTGGCGTGGCGCTGCCAGTCCTTGTCGACCTTGACGAACAGCTCGAGGAAGGCCCCGGGCGGCAGCTGGTGGCGGACGCGGGTGCCGACCTCCTTGAGCACGGCGCCCCGCCTGCCGATGACGATCCCCTTCTGGGAGTCCCGCTCGACGAGGATCTCGCAGCGGATGCGGGGCCACTCCCACTCCGTCACCAGGCAGGCGATCGAGTGCGGCAGCTCGTCGCGGGTGACGGCCAGGAGCTGCTCGCGCACCAGCTCGGCCACCCAGAACGCCTCGGGCACGTCCGTCACCATGTCGTCGGGGTAGTACGCCGGTCCTTCGGGCAGGCGGGCGACGAGGGCGTCCACCAGCGCGTCCACGCCCTCGCCCGTCACCGCCGACACCGGGAAGTACTCGGCCCGCTCGAGCTGGCCGGCCGCCGCCAGCTGGGCCAGCACCTGGGCGCGCGAGGCCGCATCGACCTTGTTGACGACGACGACGGCGTCGCCGGGCACCCGGGCAGCCACGAACCGGTCCCCTCGCCCGAGCGGCGCGGTGGCGTCGATCACCAGCACGACCACGTCCACGTCGCCCACCGCCGACACGGCCGTGTCGTTCAAGCGGGTGCCGAGGAGGGTACGGGGCTTGTGCACGCCGGGGGTGTCGACGAACACGACCTGGGCGTCGGGCCGGTTGAGCACGCCGCGCACCTGGTTGCGCGTCGTCTGGGGCTTGTCGGAGACGATCGACACCTTGGTGCCGAGGATGCGGTTGACCAACGTGGACTTCCCCACGTTCGGTCGACCGACCACCGCCACGAAGCCCGAGCGCACCGGACCGGCCCCCGCCGTGCCGGCTACTCGGCCGCGGCCGGCGCCGGCGACTCGGCCTTGGTGATGCGGACCCGGCCGATACGACGCCCCTGGACCTTCTCGGCGACGAGGCGGTGACCGTCGACCTCGACCGCCTCACCCTCGGTCGGCACGTGGCCGAGGAGGTTGAACACCAGGCCGCCCACGCTGTCCCAGTCGCCGGTGGGCAGATCGGCCTTCAACAGGTCGTTGACCTCGTCGATCGGCATGCGGGCGTTCACACGGACGTCGCCGTTGCCGAGCTCCTCGACACCCGGCTCCTCCACGTCGAACTCGTCGACGATCTCGCCGACCAGCTCCTCGATGAGGTCCTCCAGGGTGACCAGACCCGCCGTGCCGCCGTACTCGTCGACCACCACGGCGATGTGGAACTTGTCCCGCTGCATCTCGCGGAGGAGCTCGGTGACGCGCTTGGTCTCGGGGACGAAGTGCGCCTCCCGCACCAGGTTGCGGACCTCCTCGGCCGCCTTGCCCTCCCGCTCGGCCCGCATGAGGTCCTTGATGAAGATGATGCCGACGATGTCGTCGATGCCCTGGTCGTAGACGGGGATGCGGGAGAACCCGGCGGCGATGGCCACCTCGATCACGTCGCTGACCTTGTCCCGCCCCTCGACGGCCACCATGTCGGGCCGCGGCACCATCACCTCGCGCACGACGGTGTCGCCGAACTCGATGATCGAGTGGATGAGGCGGCGCTCGTCGTGCTCGATGACCTCGTCCTCGGTGGCCACGTCCACCGTGGCGAGGAGCTCCTCCTCCGACACGAACGGTCCCTGCTTGAGGCCCTTCCCGGGCAGGATCCAGTTGGACAACCCGATGAGGGCCCGGGCCAGGAGCCGGATCGGGAGCAGGTTGGAGATGGCCGACACCGCGGGGGCGGCCAGCAGCGCCGCTCGCTCGGCGTGCTGGACGGCCCACGTCTTCGGAGCCGCCTCCGCCAGCACGAAGATGATGGCGATCTCGGCCACGGTGGCGACCGTCACGACGAGGGCACCGAAGCGGTCGAAGACCAGGCCCACCAGGATCGACGCCACCACGTGGCACATGAGCACGAGCAGCAGCACCGGATTGAGGAAGTGCTCGGGGTGCTCCACCAGCCGGGCCAGCTTCTTCGCCCCCCTGCGGCCCTCCTCCTCGAGGGTGATGGCCTTGATGCGGGAGATCCTGGTGAGGCTCGTCTCGGCCATGGCGAAGAACCCCGCCAGGAGGATCAGAGCGCAGATCACGCCGAGGAGCACGAGCTCGGTCGGTGTCACGTCGCCCCTCCCGCCGAGGAGCGGTGGAAGCGGTCGAGCAACTCCTGCTCGCGCTTCTCCATCACCTGGGCCTCCTCGTCGTCGACGTGGTCCATGCCCATCAGGTGGAGGATCCCGTGGACCGTCAGCAGCGCCAGCTCGTCCTCGTACGACGACTGGGACTCGGTGGCGTGGCGCAGGGCCACCGACGGGCAGATCACCACGTCCCCGAGCAGGGTGGGCAGCTCGGACGCCTCGACCGGCACCCACCCGGGACCGCTCCCGCCCGAGTCGGGCGAGCGGCCGCCCTCGGCCGGCTCCTCGTCGATGGGGAAGGCGAGGACGTCGGTGGGGCCGTCCTTGCCGGCGAAGCGCTTGTTCAGGTCCGACATGGCCTGCTCGTCGACGAAGAGAAGGGACAGCTCGGCCTCGCCCTTCACGCCCTCGGCCTCGAGCACCGACCGGGCCAGGCGCACCCAGCGCAGGGTGTCGACGGGATGGGTCGACTGCTCGTCCGCGGCGAAGACCTCGACGGTCACGGCGCCGTCAGCCCTCGGCCCGCTCGTAGGCCGTGACGATGTCCTGCACGATCCGGTGGCGCACCACGTCACGGCGGGTGAGGCGGACGAACGCCAGCCCGTCGATCCCGCCCAGGATCTCCTCCAGCCCGAACAGGCCCGATTTCCCCCCGGCGACGTCGACCTGGGTCACGTCGCCCGTGATCACCGCCTTCGATCCGAAGCCGATGCGGGTCAGGAACATCTTCATCTGCTCGGGGGTGGTGTTCTGCGCCTCGTCGAGGATGATGAAGCTCCGGTTGAGCGTCCGCCCCCGCATGAAGGCGAGGGGCGCCACCTCGATGGCCCCCTTGTCGAGGAGGCGGGGCATGGCGTCGGTGCCGAGCATGTCGAAGAGGGCGTCGTACAACGGCCGCAGGTAGGGGTCGACCTTCTCCATAAGCGTGCCAGGTAGGAACCCCAGGCGCTCGCCCGCCTCCACCGCCGGCCGGGTGAGGATGATGCGCTCGACCTGCTTGGCCTGCAGCGCCTGCACGGCGAGGGCCACGGCGAGGTACGACTTGCCCGTCCCCGCCGGCCCGATGCCGAAGGTGATGACGTTGGCGGCGATGGCGTCGGCGTACGACTTCTGGCCCGCCGTCTTCGGGCGCACGGTGCGCCCGCGGCTCGAGCGGAGGACCTCCGCCGTGAGCACCTCGGAGGGCCGCTCGTCGGCCTTCACCATGTCGATGGTGCGGGCCACGTTCACCACGTCGAGGAACTGGCCCTGCTCGAGGAGGACGAGCAGCTCCTCGAACAGCTTTCCGACGCGCTCGGCGTCCTCCCCCTCGATGCTGATCTCGTTCCCGCGCGCGTGGATCGTGGTGCCCCCGAAGGACTCCTCCACGAGGCGCAGCAACTCGTCGCGCTGGCCGAGCAGGCCAACCATGAGATGGTTCCCGGGGACGAGGATCTTGACGGAGGTGGATGACAAAGGAGCTCGGGGCTCAGCGTACCGTCAGCCCGGAGGCCACCCGAGACGCCGGCCGCCGATCACGTGCAGGTGGAGGTGGGGAACGGAGTTCGCGGCGTCCTCCCCCACGTTGAACACCAGGCGGTAGCCCGACGCGTCGACGCCCTCGGAGGCCGCCACCTGCTGGGCGGTGGTGAGCATCTCGGCCACCACGTCGCCGTCCTCGGCGGTGACGGCCGAGGCGTCCGCGATGTGGCGGCGGGGCACCACCAGGACGTGGGTGGGGGCCACGGGGTCGATGTCGCGGAAGGCGTACGTGCCGGCGGTGGACGCCACCTGCCGGGACGGGATCTCGCCCGCCACGATCCTGCAGAAAAGGCAGTCGGCCACCGTCGAGAAACTAGCGTCGCACCGGTGGCAGCCGTGGAGGCGATGCTGGCCGACCTCGCACGATGGACGGGGGAGGAGCGGGCGGACGAGGCGGCCCGCTCCCGCATGCGCGAGCGGTGGTTGCGCCGGCAGGCCGAGGAGGACGCCCGCTTCGCCGGGGTGCTGCTGGACCTGTCGGAGGCGGGCGCCGGGGTGGCGGTGCGGACGACGGGCGGGCGGACCGTCCACGGGCAGGTCGTGGCCGTGGCGAAGGACTTCTGCGTCGTGCGCCACGCCGGCATGGCGACGTTGCTGGCGTTCTCGGCGGTGGCCACCGTGCGTCCCGAGCCGGGTTCCCGCGCCGGCGAAGCGGCGTCCGGGCGGGCCGCCCCGGTGGCGGCCACCCTGGTCGAGGCGCTGGCCGGGCTGGCCGGCGATCGGCCCCGGGTGCGGGTCGTGCTCGACGCCGGCGGCGACGCGGTGGCGGGCGAGCTGCGGTCGGTCGGCGCCGACGTGGTGACGCTGCGCCTCGACGGCGGGACCGACTCCCCGCTGTACCTCCCGCTGGCGGCGGTGCGGGAGCTGACCCTGCTCGGCTGAGCCGGGCGGAGCTAACGGGCGGCTTCCCTGCGGGGCTCGGGATAGAGGTGATCGAGGGTGCCGGGCGGGATGCGCGACGCCTCGATGAACGCCTCCACGTCGCTCTCCTTGAGCCGGATCACGCGGCCGAGCTTGTAGGCGGGGATCTGGCCCTCGTCGATGAACCGGTACAGGGTCCGCAACGTCACGCCGAGGCGCTCGGACGTCTCCCGCGTGCTCATCCAGGTGATCGGGTCGGGCATGGGCGAAATGTAACCTCGGCGAGCGCTTTCTGGCTACCCTCATGGCGTCTCGTTCCCCGAGTCGCACGTCGGAGGCGCCCGTGCCGAGCGGTCGGTTGCGAGTAGCGCTCGGCGTCGCGCTCGCCGTCGCCCTGGTGGCGGCGGGCGTGGCCGTGGTGGAGCGCCAACGGCGGACCTCCCTGGAGGAGCGGGTGGCCCGCCTCGAGGAGCGGCGCCGCGCCGAGGAGCGCGCCGCGGCGCAGAGCGAGCGGCGCGAGCGTGGGGAGGACGCGCCGGCGGAGGAGGACGAGGGGCCCGAGGGCCTGGTGGGCCGCCTCCTCGAGGGCGTCCTCGGCCCCGGCTCGGGCCTGTTCTCCTCGTCCGCGCTCGAGCAGTGCGCCACCGCCTTCGGCGCCGTGTCCGGGGCGTCCGGCGGGCTGGGCGGGCTGGTCGGGGGCGGGAGCGGTGCGAGCGGCGGGCAGGCCGGTGACGCGGCGGGGCAGATGCGCGCCGTCGCCGAGGACCTCGAGGCGATCCGCGACCTCGAGTTCCGCCGGCTCCCCGACCCCGTGTTCCTCCCCCGCGAGCAGCTGCGCGACCGGGTCCGGGCCGAGGTGGCCGAGGAGCTGACCGACGAGGTCGCCGCCCGCCAGGCGCGCGGCCTCGTGGCCCTCGGCGCCCTCCCGCCCGGCTCCGACCTCAGGGAGCTCACGCTGCGGGCCGTGGGCGACCAGGTCGCCGGGTTCTACGATCCCGAGACGGGAGAGATGGTGGTCGGGCGGGCAACCACGGGGCCGCTCGACGGTGCCACGCGGATGATCCTGGCCCATGAGCTGGACCACGCCCTCACCGACCAGGTGCTGGACCTCCCGCTGGCCCCCGAGCGCCCCGCCCCGGGGGCGGAGGACACCGCCCTCGCCCAGCTGGCGCTCATCGAGGGCGACGCCACGCTGGCCATGCAGCTCTACGCCCTGCGTCACGTCGGCCTGCTCGAGCAGCTGAGCGGCCTGGGCAGCGCGGCCGGCGCTCAGCAGCAGCTGACCGCGCTCCCCCACCACCTGCGCAGCACCCTGACCTTCCCGTACCTCCAGGGCCTGGCGTTCGTCTGCCGCCTCCACGCCGGCGGCGGCTGGAAGGCGGTCGACCGGGCGTACGACGAGCCCCCCACGACCACCGCCCAGGTCCTGTTCCCGGAGCGCTACGACGAGCGCGAGGCGGCCGTCGACCCGCGGGACCCGGCGGCGCCGGGCCGGACCTGGCGGGCGGAGCCGAGGCGGGCCGTGGGGGCGGCCGAGCTGGTGTGGCTGCTGGAGGCCCCCGGCGGCGACGCCGGCCGGGCCCTCGACGACGCCACCGGCCGGGCCCGGGCGTGGGCGGGAGGTGAGCTGCACCAGTGGAGCGACGGTGGCCGTACGGCGGCCGCCCTGGTCCTGGTCGAGCGGGACGGGGCCCCGGCGCCGCTCTGCGCCACGGTGACGGCGTGGTACCGCAGTGCCTTCCCCGACGCCCGGCCCGCCGCCGCCGAGCCCGGCGAGGCGCTGGTGGCCGACGGTGCCGGGCAGGACGCCGTCCTGCGCTGCGACGGCCGGGACGTCCGCCTGGGGCTGGCGCCCGACGTCGCCACCGCCCGGGCGCTCAGCCGCTGAGCGCCGGGAGGCGTTCTCGGAGACTGGTGTCGAACCCGGCTCCTCCTGCCGGGCGGGTGACGGGGCAGCCGAGAAACCGCTGGCCAGGCCACCCGAGCCGTTCGGCCGCGTCAGCGGCCGACCCGTTTGACACCAGTCTCCTCGGCCCGGCACCACGGAACCGCTTGACACGAAATGCCCCGAGAACCATGCTCACGCCCGTGCGAGGGGACGGAGCGGGTTTCCGGCGGTTTGCGTACCGTGTCGGCCATGGGTGACGCCGCCGTGACCGCCCGCCCGGAGGCCTACCGCGGCGAGGCGGCGGCGGGCGCCCGGCCGCTCCGGCGACGCCGGGCGCTGCCCGGCGGGCGGGCCGTCGCCGGCGGGTTCCTGGTCGCCCTGGCCGCCGTCGGCATCTTCGCCGGGTACACCGACGCCACGTCGGGGCCGGACGTGCGGTACCTCGTCGCCCGCCGGGACCTGCCCCTCGGCCACCGCGTGGCCGAGGCCGACCTGGAGCCCGTCGCCCTCGACCTGCCCGGGGAGCTGTCCTCCCGCTCCTACCGGTCGGCGTCGCAGCTCGCCGGCGCCGTCGTCGTCGGGCCCGTCGGCAAGGGCGAGCTGGTGCAGTCCAGCGACGTGCTCGCCGGCGGCGAGGCGCCAGCGGGGCGGCAGATCTCGTTCCCCGTGGAATCGGCCCGCGCCGTCAACGGCCAGCTGCGGCGCGGCGAGCTGGTGGACGTCCTGGCCACGTACGGCACCGGTGGCGACGCCTACACGGTCGTGGTGGTGGCCGGCGCCCGGGTCGCCGACCGCACCACGTCGGCCGCGTCGCTGTCCGACCGGGGGGACGAGGTCGTCACCCTCGCCCTGCCGGCGTCGGCCGACGCCCTGGCCGTCGCCCATGCCGTGAACGCCGGCGAGGTCACCCTGGTGCGGACGGCTGGCACCCCGACGGACCCGACGCCGGCCGCCGCCTACTCGGCCCCCCGGGCTGCCCGGCCCACCGTCCCCCTCGGCGGCTGAGGGTGGCCGAGCGTTTCGTCGTCCTCGGGCTCGCCGGGGCTCGCTCGGGCTGGTTCCGGGCCGTCGCCCAGTGGGCCAACGCGGGCACCATCCCCGCCGAGTTCGTGAAGTGCGTCTCCGGCGAGGAGGTACGGGCCCGCCTGGCGTCGGGACGGCCGTTCTCGGCGCTGGTGGTGGACGGCGCCCTGCCCGCCCTCGACCGCGACCTGGTGGACGCCGCCCGCGACGCCGGGTGCCCCACCATCGCCGTGGACGACCGCCGCGGGCCGCGCGACTGGGCGGCGGTCGGGGTGGCGGCCGTGCTCCCCGACTTCTTCGACCCCAAGTCCCTCCTCGACGCGCTGGCCGCCCATGCCCGGCCGATCCGCCGCGGCGACGCCGTCCCGGGCGACGCCGTGCCCGAGCCGGTGGCGGCGTGGCGGGGGACCGTGGCAGCGGTGTGCGGGCCGGGCGGGACCGGCTCGTCGACGGTGGCCGTCGCCCTCGCCCAGGGCCTGGCCGACGACCCCCGCCTGGGTCACGCCGTCCTCCTCGCCGACCTGGCGCTGCACGCCGACCAGGCGATGCTCCATGACGCGCGCGACGTGGTGCCCGGCGTCCAGGAGCTGGTGGAGCAGCACCGCAGCCGCCGCCTCTCGCCCGAGGAGGTCCGCGCCCTCACCTTCGACGTGAACGAGCGCGGCTACCACCTCCTGCTCGGCCTGCGCCGGGCCCGGTTCTGGGCGTCGCTCCGGCCGCGGGCGTTCAGCGCCGCCTTCGAGTCGTTGCGCGCCGCGCACCGGGTCGTGGTCTGCGACACCGACGCCGACGTCGAGGGCGAGGACGAGTGCGGCTCGCTCGACGTGGAGGAGCGCCACGTCATGAGCCGCACCGCCGTGCTGGGCGCCGACGTCGTCTTCGCCGTGGGGCTGCCCGGCCTCAAGGGCACGCACGCCCTGGCGCGCGTGCTCACCGACCTCCGGGCCGCCGGCGTGGCGCCGGCCAAGGTGGTCCCGGTCCTCAACCGGGCGCCCAAGGGCGGCCGGGCCCGGGCCGAGCTGGCCGCCACCCTGGCCGGCCTCACCGGTGCCGGCGTCGTCCCGTTCGCCTCGCCCGTGTTCCTCCCCGACCGTCGGGTCGAGGAGGCGCTGGTCGACGGCGCCCGCCTCCACGCCTCGATGACCCGCCCGCTGGCCGGCGCCTTCGCCGCCGTGGTGGACGCAGGAGACGGGGAGGCGTCCGGTGACGGCCCCGTGGGGGCGAGGCGGGTGCGCCCCGGCTCGCTCGGCTCGTGGTCCGACGACGGCGAGGCCGAGGAGGCGGCGCTGGGCTGACCGGCGGCGCCGCGACCATCCCGGATGGACGGCGCACGGGGTGCGAGGATGGACCGTGCCCTCGGCATCGCCCGTCGTCGCCGCCGGACCCGCCGGGCCCACCGGCGCGTGAACTCGCCCGCCCGCACCGGCGCCCTGCTCCTGCTCGTCGGCCTCCTGCTGGTCGGCGGCGTCGTCGGCGTGGTGCTGCACGACGAGGACGACGACACCATCCCCGCGGCCGCCACCACCACGACGTCGGCGGCCACCACCACCACGACCGCCACGGGCCCGGCGGTCGGCGGGTCCGCCACCACGACGACCACCATGTTCCCGACGACGACGCTCCCCGGCCAGGTGGGCGTCGGGACGGCCGAGCCCCGCGAGCCCCTCCCGGCCAGCGGCCCCGCACCGGGCACCGCCGGTCCCGGCCTGGCCCTGCTGGCCCTCGGCGGGCTGGCGGCCGCCGCCCGCCGGCGGGCCGGCTCCCACGCCTGACCGCGGAGCGCCCGCCGTGCGGTTGGAGGCCGTCGAGCTCCGGCGGGTGCGGCTGCCGTTCCACGTCCCCTTCCGGTCCGCCCTGGCCGAGACGTCGGTGCGCGAGGTGGTGCTCGTGCGGGTCGTCACCGACGCGGGTGAGGGGTGGGGTGAGTGCGCGGCACTGTCCCACCCCGACTACACCTCGGAGTACGTGGACGGGGCGGCGGCCGTCCTGCGCTCGCACCTCGTCCCCCTGCTGGCGAGGGCCGGTCCGCCGTCGGCGACCGGCGTCGCCCCTGCGCTGGCCGGCATCCGCGGGCACCGGATGGCGAAGGCGGCGCTGGAGATGGCGGTGCTGGACGCCGAGCTCCGGGCGGAGGGCCGCTCGCTGGCCGCCCGTTTGGGTGCCACCCGCACCTGGGTGGAGGCGGGCGTGGCCGTCGGCATCCCGACTTCGGTCGCCGAGCTGCTGGACGACGTGGGCGCCGCCCTGGACGAGGGCTACCGGCGGGTGAAGCTGAAGATCGCCCCGGGCTGGGATGTGGAGCCCGTGCGGGCGGTGCGGGAGCGGTTCGGCGACGGCGTGCTCCTCCAGGCCGACGCCAACGGCGCCTACCGCCTCGACGACGCCGCCGCGCTGGCGGCCCTCGACCCCTTCCATCTCGCCCTGCTGGAGCAGCCCCTTCCGCCCGGCGACCTGGTGGGCCACGCCGAACTGGGCCGGCGGGTCCGCACGCCCGTGTGCCTCGACGAATCGGTGACGTCGGCGGACTCGGCGGCCACCGCCGTGGCCCTGGGTGCGGCGTCGGTCGTCAACGTCAAGCCCGGCCGGGTGGGCGGGTACCTGGAGGCGGTCCGGGTGCACGACGTGTGCCGAGCGGCGGGTGTCGGCGTGTGGTGCGGCGGGATGTTCGAGTCCGGCCTGGCCCGCTCCGCCAACCTGGCCCTCGCCGCCCTCCCCGGCTTCACCCTGCCGGGAGACGTCTCGCCCCCGTCGCGGTACCTGGCCGCCGACCTGGTGGCGCCGCCCGTCGCCCGGGACGGCCGTCTGGCCGTGCCCGACCGCCCGGGGATCGGCGCCGACGTGGACGCCGGCGCCCTCCGCCGGGCGACCGTGTCGGTCGAACGGGTCGCCCTGGCCCCCTGACGCGCGTCATGCCAAGAGGAAAGCTGCTGGCGCAGTTGTCAGGTTCGGCGGCGCTCCCGTATACTGACGACGAAACGTCGCTCGTCCGACACCGGCAGAGGAGGTCCACGATGCTGATGCGGTTCGATCCCTTCCGTGAGCTGGACCGGCTGGCCCAGCAGTCCCCCTGGTCGTCGGCCCAGTCCCGTCCACCGGCGGTGATGCCCATCGACGCCTACCGGCGCGGCGACCGCTTCCTGGTCCACTTCGACCTGCCCGGCGTCGACCCGCAGTCGGTCGAGCTCACCGTCGAGAAGAACGTCCTCCAGGTCCGGGCCGAGCGCACGTGGCGCCGCCAGGAGGACGACGAGGTGGTCGTGTCCGAGCGCCCCCAGGGCTCGTTCACCCGCCAGCTCTTCCTCGGCGAGGGCCTCGACCCCGAACGCATCGAGGCGTCCTACGACCAGGGCGTGCTCACCGTCACCATCCCCGTCGCCGAGCAGGCCAAGCCCCGGAAAGTCGCCATCACCAACGGGTCGGCGGGGGCCACGCCGATCGACGCCACCTCGTCCACCGCCTGACGAATCGGGCGGGACGGGTCAGCGCCCTCCGAGGAGGCCGCCCAGGGCGCCGCCACCGGCGCCGCCCGTCTGGCCCGGCATGATCTGGCGGATCCACGCCTCGAGCGCCGCCGGGTTCCGGCTCTGGGTCATGACCCAGCCGGGCCCGGCGAAGTCGAACACCAGGCCCTCGCCGGACTTCAGCGTCTGGACGATGCCGCCCGCCACCTTGCGGAGCTGGCTGGTCACGCCGCCGCCGAACGCCACCACGTGGCCGCTGTCGACCGCCACCGCCTCCCCCGCGCCCAGCTCCATGCGGTCGATGGCGCCGTAGCTGGCCAACAGGGCGGTGCCGGTGCCGGTGGCGTGGACGAGGAACCCGCCCTCGCCGCCGAACAGGTTCTTGAAGCCGCCCCACCTGGTGTCGAGGTCGACGCCCGCCGACGACGCCAGCCAGCACCCCTTGGTGATCGACAGCGGCTCCGACGGCGTCACCGCCAGCACGGCGATGGCGCCCGCCAGGTGGTGGGCGACGTCCACCCAGCCGCCCGAGGGCGGCGCCGTGTAGGTCGTCACGAACAAGCTCTCGCCGCCGAGGAACGACCGCTTCAGCCCCTTGAGCATGCCGCCCTGGGTGCTGGCCTGGATGGTGACTCCGGCGGACATCGCCATCATGGCGCCCGACTCGGCCCGCAGCTGCTCGCCCGGTTCGAGGGTGACCCGGGCGACGGCGAAGGAGGGGTCGTGGCGGACGTCGACGTTCATGGCGCGGACGCTACCCCCGGAGGGGGGCATGTACTGGTCTGCGACCACGGCGGCGACGGCGCCGACGAGCGGCTTTTCGACCGGCGCCGCGACGGGTAGGGGCGTCCCACGGGTGGCCGTCGGGACCGGCGGCCGGGCCGTCGCGGCCCTCGCCGCGTGGGGCGACGCGCCCGCAAGGCCTGTCTCGAGGAGCGCACCGGATGGACGCGTCAAGCGCTGGGCGAGCACGAGCTGCTCCTGTTCCTCCTCCAGTTCGCCCTGCTCCTCGTCACGGCACGCGTTCTCGGCGTGCTCGCCAGCCGCCGGGTTCAGCCGCGGCATCCTCACCGCCGACATGTACTCGATCATCCTCATGGTGGCGGTCGTCACCTGCCTGATGGCCCCGCCGATCCTGCGCTGGACGCTGTCGCACGTCGAGCCGAGCGAGGAGGAGCGCCAGCGGCTCGAGGCCGAGGAGCGGCGGACGGAGAGCTTCGTCGGCAACCTGAAGCGGGTCCTGGCCCCGGTCCGGGGCAACGCCGAGCAGGCGGCCCTGGCCGCCAAGGTCGTACGCCTGATCACCGAGAAGGAGGACGTCGAGGTCACCAGCCTGACGCTCCACGAGGACGGTCACGACGGGAAGAAGCGGCCGCGCACGCCGGTGCGGGACGAGCTGGAGGGCGCCCGGAGCATCGCCCGCCCCTCGGAGGACGAGCCGTCGCAGAAGATCCTGGCCGAGGCGGGGCGGGGCTACGACCTCCTCGTCCTCGGCGCCACCGAGCACCGCGGCAACGGCTCGGGGCAGCTCTTCGACGACCTCACCGAGGAGGTGATCCAGGACTCGCCCTGCTCCCTGCTGGTGCTGAGCACACCGGCGGACGACGACCCGGCGCGCCGGGCCGAGCGGCTGACCGAGGGCCGCATCCTCGTCCCCCTCTCGGGGAGCGACGTCGACAGGTACGCCGCCGAGGTGGGCTTCGCCATGGCCGCCGAGCGGGACAGCCAGGTCGACCTGGTGCACGTGGTGAGCGGGCCGCAGCACACCCTGCGCATGGGCGGTGACGAGGCGCTCCTCGACGCCGTCCGCATCGGCGAGGACATCGTCGCCAAGGCCGGCGCCATGGGCGAGGCCATGGGGGTCAAGGTCAACACGGACGTCCTCGTCGCCGACCATCCCGAGCAGGCGATCGTGGAACGGGCCGACGAGCGCGCCGACCTGGTCGTCCTGGCCAGCGGGCGGGCGCCGGTCACCAGCCGCGCCTTCTTCGGGCATCGCATCGACTACGTCATCAACCACGCCCCGTGCCCGGTGGCCGTGGTCGACGTCCGTTGAGCCCGGGCTACGCGGTCCAGTCGAACAGGGCCGAACCGGCGCTGACGAAGGCAACCCAGGCGACGACGGCGACCAGCGGGACGGCGAGGACGACGCCGGGCCGCCGGCGGGAGGCCACCGCGAAGGCGGCGGCGCCCAGCCACAGCACCCAGAGCACGGCCGTCCACGGCAGCGGGACGACGAGGCCGCTCACCAGGTAGAGCAGCCCCACGGGGACCAGCAGCACGAAGCCGAGCGCCCTGGCCACGGCGGCGGCCCATGACGCCCCGGAGCGCACACCGACGAGAATACCGACCCGGCCCACCGGGCGGAGCCTCTCGTCGCCGGGTGCGGGTACCGGCGAGCCCGTGGCCGAGGGCCTCGAGCCGGCGGACGAACCCTCCGTCGGGGTCGAGCATGGCGGCCAGCGCCTGCCCCACGGTCGCCCCCCTGCTCCCGACCATGGGCGCCGCCCACAGGGCTCGACATCGTCGGCTCGCCAGTTCTGCGCCGGGTTGCTCTCCGCCGGCCTGGGGATCCTGGCTTCGGCGCGGAAGTCACCGGACGAGGCGCCGGTCGCCTCCCGGACCTCCTCGTAGAGCGGCTCGCCGGGCTCGACGCGCCCGGTTCGGCCCAGCGCGCAGGCGCCTCGATGTCGTCGATCCCGGCTCCGACGGCCGCCAGCTCGAGCTCCCTGGTGCTGCCGGCGTCGACCCGACCGTCGCCGAAGACGATCGCTCCGCCGCCGACGACGAGGCCGTGCGTGTTGTCCCATCGTGTAGGCACCTGGCCACCAGGTCGCCCACCGAGAGCTGGGGGTAGTGCTCGGTCCGGAGGCGGAGCTCGGACCCGGTGCGGTGGTGGAGGGCGGAGGCCGGCACGATCCGCAGGACCGGGCCGAGCTCCGCAGGGCGCTGGCCATCTCGGACGCCACCTTCGTCTGAAGGCGCCGCCAGAACCCGGGGTAGCGCCGGTGGAGGTGGCGATAGGCGGCGCGCGCCGCGGCCTGGCGCCGTCGCTGCGTCGGATCGCCGCCCGGTTCGCGGGGCCACCTGGTGACGGTCGAACCCGGCTGGACGCGGTGAACGATCACAGCGGTGCGAACGATCGGTGCCGCCGGAGTGCCGCCGGGCCGTCGTGGCGCAACGGCCAGCCACCGAGGCTCAGCCGCCGGAGAACTTGCTCCCGGCCTTCTTCACCTTCTTCGACTCCCGCTTCTCCTTCAGCGACTTGCCGGGCTTCTTGGCGTTCGGTTTCTGTGGAGACTTGTCGGGCATCGGCCCCCCTCGGTCGGTGCAGGGTACCCCCATCGGCCGGGTGCCGGCCGGTTGTACAGCGGCGTGGCGGCCCCACCGGATCGGACCTGCGGGGCGGGGGGAACTGGGTTTCCCCTGTGGGATAGGCGGTTGTCCGGAGCAGGATCCTCCGGCTGGCTCGGTGCCGCCGGCGAACGTCACCCCGCGACTACGCGCAGAAGATGACCCGCGCCGACAGCCGACCAGTCGACGGCCACCTACCCGTTCCCGATGGGCGGTGCGTGGGGCCTCGTCCCCATCCGGCCCGCCGGCTGGTACGACTTGCCCGTGAAACTCGTCGACGAGCTCGACTTCGCGATGGTGTCGGACTCGTGCCCGCCGGTAGGCCGAACCACCGAGAAGTCAATACTCCTGGGACCACTTTCCCCCCCAAGTCCGACCGGACCGGACCGACCCTCGTTCGGTGCCCGCTCGTCCGGCTCCGCCCGCCGCAGGGAGGCCAGCCACCGACGAGGGACGGCCCTCGGACCGAGAACCGGGACGGATCCACCCACATGGGAATGACGGCGGCCCCGTGCCCGTTTCCCTGAGGCGAGGATCGTGCCGGCCCTCAACAGCGAACGTGGCCGGGGGGAAAGGACTGTTCGGGGGCGCGGCCGTGTGCTTCTCGGCGGAGATGGACGTGGCGGCCGGGTTGGCCGTCGGGGCGATCGGCGTGCACGGGCTGCGCCATGCGCGCCGCCCGCCGGAACTGGCGCTCGGCATGCTGCCCGTGCTCTTCGGGGCTCACCAGCTGACCGAGGCGTTCGTCTGGTGGGGAGACAGCGGCCTCGTCGCCCCCTCGACGGCGCGGACGGCCGTGTGGGTCTACATGGCCTTCGCCTACGTGGTGCTTCCCGTGCTCGTTCCCATGGTCGTGCTCTGGGCCGAGCCGGACGCGTTCCGTCGCCGCGTCGTGGCGCGCTTCGGGGCGGTCGGCGCCGTCGTTGCCCTGCTGTACCTCCAGGCCATGCTCGGCGGCCCCGTCAGCGCCGTCGTGGACGGAAACCGGATCGCCTACCACACCGGCCTCGGCCACGGCGGCCTGGTCGCCGGGCTGTACATGTTGGCGACCGTGGGTGCACTCCTCTCGTCGAGCCACCCCCGTGTCGTGGCCTTCGGCAAGGCGAACCTCATCGCGCTGCCGGCTCTGGCGCTGCTCTACACCGAGGCTCTGGCGTCGCTCTGGTGCGCCTGGGCCGCCGTGACGAGCATCATCATCGCCGCCCACCTCCGCGAGGCGGCGGCGACCCGAGACGCCTCGGCACCGACGATGCAGCAGCCGCACCTGCGGTTCGCCGCACCGACGCCGCCGAGGCGCTCGGCGGCCCGCCCGCGTTCAGCGGGACGGGCCGGGAACCGGCCCGAGGTGGGTGACCGCCCGGTCGAAGCCGGCGAGCACCCGCTCCAGCTCCTCGGCCTGCTCGGCCGACCGGCTCGCCAGAGCGGCGGCCGCCATCCGGGCGCCGGCCACGAGGGCGGCGAGCTCCTCGACCTTCAGCGTCGCCCGGACGACCCCGGGTCGGTCCCAACCGAGACGCATGTCAGGCCGCCGTCGCCTTGACGTGGTCCACGACGCGATCGACCTGCGCCTTGAACTCGTCGTAGTCGACCTGCATCCCGTTGATGTAGGTGCTCCAGCCGACGACGAGCTTCGTGTAGTGCATGGCCTCCTCGACCTCGGCGTCGGTCGCACCGAAGAGCTTGGCCGCTTCGGTGTGGAACAGCGCGCAGTAGCGGCACCGCGTCGCGGCCGCGACGGCGAGCCCGATGAGCTCCTTGTACTTGTTCGGGATGAGGCTCTCGCCGAACTGGACCCGCTTGATGAGGTCCCACTCGGCATCGATGAACTCATCCGGGATCAGGTCGACGAAGCCGATCACCTCGCCGAACATCTCCTTCATCTCCCGCTGGACATCCGTCCTCGCCATTCCGCATCCCTCCAGGTTCCGGTGGTCCGGGCCGCCCCTCGTGGGGGCCCGATCGAGAAGGTACGGACCGCCCTTTGCAGACTCCCTGCAAGCAGACGCCGCATCCGGAGGCGGGAGGACGCCGGCGGGACGGGCACCTGCGGCTGCGGCACGATGGTGTTGCAGGCGTCCTGCAGGAGGCCGGCCCCACGATCCCGCCATGACCACGAGCAGCCCTCCGACCGGCGCCGCCGTCCGCCGCCTGTCGACCGTGGACCGCTTCCTCGCCGCCATCACCAGCGGCGACGGCGTGCCGGCCGACCTGTTCTCGGCTGACGCCCACCTCGACGCCACCGTCCCCGGGTGGCGCTTCGCCGTCCGCGGTGGCGCCGCACTCGCCGGCCAGTACAGCGGCTGGTTCGCGCACCCGGCGGTGTTCGAGGAGCTCGAGCGGCTGCCCGTCGACGGCGGCGAGGTGCTGACCTACCTCCTGACGTGGTCCGAGCGGGGCGTTCCCCACGCCGCCCACCACTGCCATGTCCTGCGGCTCGACACCTCCGGGTGCATTGCCGGCGACCGGTTCTTCTGCGGCGGCCGGTGGGACGCAGGGTTGCTGGCCAGGATGGCGGAGGCCGGCGATGGTGGTTGACGTGCGGGTCCCGGCCCGATCGGTCGACGAGCTCCTGGCCGGCGCCGAGCGGCGTGAGCCGTTCGTCAATCCCGACGGCCGCTCGTCGGCCGCCTTCGAGAGGGTGTGGATCGCCGGCTCGCCCCACGTCGTGAAGTACGTCCACCCGGACCAGGACTTCGCGCTGCGCGTGTCGGGCGATCTCGGCTGCCGCACGGTCCGCGCCTGGGCGGCCGGCCTCCTCGACGCCGCACCCGACCTCGTCGACCACGCCATCGTCGGTGCGGCGGCCGGGCACGGCCGGAACGGGTGGGGCGCAGCGGTGCTGATGCGCGACGTCTCGGGCGAGCTGTTCCCACCCGGGGACGAGCCGATCGGCCTGGAGCGGCACGCCGCCTTCCTCGACCATCTGGCCGGGTTCTGCGCTGCCACCTGGGGCTGGCGGGACGACCCCGGGTCCGGTCCGGGCCTGCTGCCGTACGCGGCCCGGTGGGCCTGGTTCGGGCACGCCGCCGTCGACGGCGAGCGGGCGCTCGGCTGGCCCGAGCGGGTGCCCCGCCTGGCGGCCGAGGGATGGCAGCGCTTCGCCGACCGGGCGCCCGCCCCTCTCGTCCGCCTCGTCGACGACCTCCGCCACGACGCCGCGCCGTTGGCCGACGCGCTGCGCGAGACGCCGTCGTGCTTCCTGCACGGTGACGTCAAGGCGTCGAACACCGGCGTCGCCCCCGACGGCCGCACCGTGCTGATCGACTGGGCCTACGTCGGCGAGGGCCCGGCCTGCCACGAGCTGGCCTGGCACCTCGCCCTCGACCGGTCCCGACTGCCGGTCTCGAAGGAGGCCGCCGCCGGCGCCTTCCGCCGTGCCCTCGAGCGCCACGGCGTGGAGACCGGGTCGTGGTGGGACCGCCAGCTGGGTCTGTGCCTCCTGGGAGCGGTCGTCCAGTTCGGCTGGGAGAAGGCACTGGGCCCCGACGACGAGCTGGCGTGGTGGTGTGACGCCGCGTCCGCCGGCGCGGCATGGCTCTGACCCTAGCCGTCGCCGCCGCGTACTCGGCGACCGGCGAGGCGTGGCACCGGGGCCCTGATCGCATCTACGACCGGCTGGCCCGGGTCCTCGTGGCCGCTTCCCCGGTGTCGTTGGAGGGAGCCCGGGTGCTCGACGTCGGAGCGGGAACGGGGGCGGTCTCCCGCGCCGCGCTCGCCGCCGGCGCCGGTGCGGTCGTGGCCATGGACGCCGCCTTCGGGATGCTCGCCAATCGCGCCGGCGAGCGGCCGCCGGCAGCCGTCGGCGACCTGCTCGCCCTGCCCTTCGCCGATGATGCCTTCGATGCGGCGGTGGCCGCCTTCTCGCTGAACCACCTCACCGAACCGGCTGCGGGCCTGCGCGAGATGGCGCGGGTCACGCGACGGGGCGGCCCCCTTCTCGCCGCCTCGTACGCCGCCGACGACGCCCATCCCGTGAAGCCGGCCGTCGAGGCGGCTCTCACCACCCGGGGATGGGAACCCGAGCCGTGGTACCTGACGATGCGGACCAACGCCACCGCCGCGCTGGCGACGGTCGAACACGCCACGGCTGCCGCGCTCGGCGCCGGGCTGGACGCGTCCGCCGAGGTGACCAGGGTGCCGTTCCCCGACCTCGGCCCGTACGACCTCGTCGCCTGGCGACTCGGTCTGGCGCAGCACGCGCCGTTCGTCGCCCGGCTCTCGCCCAGCGAACGCGACGCCGTCGCGGCAGAGTCCGTCCGCCGGCTGGGCGACCGCCCGCCGCCCCTCGTGCGCTCCGTCCTCGTGATGCGGGCGGTCAGCCCGTGAGCACGCGCTCGACGAAGCTCCTCGCCGCGCCGGCCCGGTCACCTGCCTCGTCCACCACCAGGGCTGCGCTGCCTTCGGCGGCGGCCCGCCACCCGTCGCGGCGGCGTGCGGCGGCGAGGGCGGCGACGAGGGGCCACCCGTCCAGCACCGCGCACCGGCCCAGCCCCTCGACCACGGCCTCGAGCTCCTCGTCGGGGACACCGGGATCGGCGAGGCCGGCGACGGCGCGCGCCAGCAGCTCGTAGCGCCGGGCACCCCGCCCGGCGGCGTCCTCGGCGACGCTGGACGCCAGGTGGGCGGCCATCCCGGCGTCGCCGGCAGCGAGCGCCAGGCGGGCCCGAAGGAGACCGAGCCGGTGGCGCTGGTGCCAGGCCATCGTCCCCCGCCACGTGTCGACCGGGCCGAGGCGGGTGGCGAGCGCCGCCGCCTCCGGCCATTCCCGGCGGAGGAGGCAGCCGTCGGCCAGGTCGAGCAGCGCCGCGTAGTGACCCTCGGCGAAGGCGCCGCCGGACGGCCCGGTCGCCCCCCCGGTGGCGTCGAGGGCGGCCGCGTTCCGCTCGTCGGCCTCGTCGCCTCGCCCCGACCAGCGCAGCACCCAAGCCCCGGCGTTCGCCGCCGGTGCTGCGAAGCGGGCGCCGACCGGGCCCTCGCGCTGGACGACGGCATCGAGCTCGTAGGCCACGCGCAGGGCGTCCGACACCCGGCCCAGCTGGCCGAGGGCGATGACGCGGGTGAACCGCAGGTGCAGCGGAGCCCACGGGTGGGCGAGGGAGTCGGGGTCCACCATGGGGCGGGCCAGCGCCTCGAGCGCGTCGAGCGGACGGCCCTGGTGGGCCCGGGCCTGGGCGAGCCAGACGTCGGCGACGCCTCGCACGGGCGGCGGCGCGTCGCCGACCTCGCCGAGGAGGGCAGCGGCGCCGGCCAGGTCCCCTTCACCGTGGCGGACGCGCCCGGCGAGGGCCAGGGCGCTCACCCGCACCGCCCCGTCGCCGGCGCGGGCGCGTGCCTGGTCGGCGTAGGCGCGGGCGTCGTCGTAGCGGCGGCGGTAGTAGGCGACCCATCCGGCCACCTCGAGGGCCGCCGCTCCGCCGCCGAGCGCCACCGCTCGCTCGGCGTCCGCCGCCGCCGGCTCGAGCGCCATCCGGCTCATCCGCACGCGGGCCCGCACCGTGTAAGCGTCGGCGCTGTCGTCGAGGTCGAGAGCGGCCTCCAGGTGCTCCTCGGCGGCGTCGAGGTCGAAGCGCGCGGCGGCCGCGACGGCGGCGGCCACGAACGACGACGACGCCAGCCGGTTGTCGCCTCCCGCCCGGGCGTGGACGGCGACGGCCAGTGGGTCCGGCCGCGGCCGGGCGGCAAGGGACCGGGCCGCCTGCTGGTGGACCAGGGCGCGCCGGGCGGCGCCGGTGGCCGCCTCCAGCGCCTCGCGGATGAGCTGATGGCGAAAGGCGAAGCGGTTCCCGCGCTCGGTGATGAGCCCGGCACGCGACGCCGCCTCCAGGTGACCGAGAACCTCCACGGCGGGAGCGCCGACGACCTGGGCCACCAGCTCGAGGTCGCACTCCGGCCCGAGCACGGCCGCCGCGCGCAGCGTGAGACCGGCCTGCTTCCCCAGCGAGTCGACGCGGGAGGCCACCGCATCCGGCAGGCTGGAGGGCAGCTCGTCGCCGTCGGCCGCGGCGAGAGCGGCGAGGAGCAGCGGGTGTCCGCCGCTGCGCTCGTAGAGGACGCCGGCACGCCGGTCACCCACCAGCTCGGTGACGGCGTCCCGCCCCAGCGGGCCCAGCTCGATGCGGTGGGTGGGATCGAGGCCCTCGGCGCCGCCGGGCCGGGTGGTCACCAGAAGGAGGGTGTGCCGGCAGCGCCGCCGCGCAAAGGCGAGCCACGCCAGGGTGCCGCCGCCGGCGAGGTGGAGGTCCTCGATCACGAGCACGAGCGGCCGGCCGTCCCGGGTACGGTCGAGCACGTCCACGAGGGCGGCGAAGAGGCGGGCCCGGGCGGCGTCGGTGTCGGTCAGCACCGTCGCCGACGACCGGATCGCAGGGCCCAGCGCCGGGCCGAGCGACGCGTCGGCCTCACCGACGACGGTGGCCACCCGGTCGGCGCCCATCATGCGGAGGTGGTCCGCCACGGCGTCGGTCACCGGCTGCAGGGGCAGGTCGCGGCCCAGCTCGTCGCACTGGCCCCGCAGTACCACCGCCTCGCCCTGGACCGCCCGCTGCCAGGCGTTCACCAGGGTCGTCTTGCCGATCCCGGCGTGTCCCTCGACCAAAACGAGCGCCACCCCCCCGGCCCCGGCCTGCGCGAACGCCGCATCGAGCGATGCCAGCTCGTCCCCGCGCCCGACGAGATCCAGCGGCGCCACCCGGCGCGAGGGGACGGGGGCCTTGTCGCCGTCGGCGGCAACCAGCGCCCGGAGGTACACGGCCTCCGTGTCGTCCGTCGGGGGTACCCCGAGGTCGTCGGCCAGCCGGTTGCGGGCACGGGCGTAGGCGGCCAGCGCCGACGCCGGCCGCCCCGCCGCCAGGTGCGCCTCCATCAGGGCGCGGAGCACCGCCTCGTCGTAGGGATCACCGAGCAGTCCCTGCTCGGCCAGCGCCGCCGCGGCACCGTGGTCACCGGCGGCGACAGCCGCGTCGACGGCCAGTCGCAGGATGCGTGTGACGGCGGCCTGCACGGCCCGCCGCTCGGTCTCCGCCCACGGCCCGTCCTCGTCGGGCAGCAACGGGCCGCGCACGAGGGCGAGGGCGGCATCCGCCGCCGCACGCGCCGCTCCGAGGCGCCCGGCGGCCAGCGCCTCCGCCGACGCCGCCCCGAGGGCGACGACCTCCTCGACGTCGATCCAGTCGGCGACCAGCGCGTACCCGGCGTCCGATCGGGCGATGCGCTCGGCGCCCAGGACGCCCCGGAGCCGCGAGACCAGCACGCCGACCTGGTCCGCGGGGCGGGACGGCTGATCGTCGCCCCAGAGGACGTCGGCGATGCGGTCGACGGGCACCGGCGCGCCGCGTGCCAGCGCCAGGAGCTTCAGGACGGTCCGCCCCTTCCGGCTGCCGAGCTGGCGCTCCGGGACTCCCTCGACCTCGAACGACCCCAGCAGCCGGACGCGCACGATCCATTGTCCATCGACAGCCCTCTTTGTGACGCCCGTCCGCCGAAGTGGCACGCGGTGCGGCCCTGCGAGGGCTCGGGAGGGTCGTGCTCCGCGTCCGTGGACTCCGGAGCCGGGGTGGGGACGGTCCGGGGAAAGCACCAGGAGCCGGTGTGTGGACCGGACGAGGTCGGCGCCGCACAGTTCGTGTCACGACGACCGGCGGGCGTGCAACCTCAGCAGTGGATGGCGGTCACGAAGTCGGCTTCCTCGTCTCCGGTCAGGTCGTCGAGCACCGGCTCAGGAGCAGGGTCCCACTGGCGGGCCCGGGCCAGCTGTTCGGCTGCCGGCAACTCGAGGTGGCCTACCGGCTGCGGGGGCGCCGTCGACACGAGACGAGTGTAGAGACGGCACCCACGGCGATCCGACCGGGGGCGAACGGACAGCCGTGTGGCGCCCCGGCGCGCGGGGACCCATCGAGGCGTCGTCGACCGTCGGCGTCGGAGTTCCCCGCAGCGTCGGTCTGGCCGGTGAGGCCTAGGTCACGGGCGTGCACCACGTTGTGCCCGGCCGCGGCCAGCGGTGGCGCAACGAGCGGGAGACGCATTCGTCGAGCAGGAACCTCAAGCGCCCCGAAGGAGCGGGAGCTGGCGCTCACGCACGGCGGCCGCGGCGTACGCAAGGGCCTCACGGATGTCCTCGCGCTCGAGGTACGGGTACGCCTCGAGGATCTCGTCCGCGGTCATGCCCTCGGCGACCATCCCCACCACCGTGGCAACAGGGATGCGCAGCCCGCGAATGCACGGCACGCCGCCCATCCTCTCCTGCTCCACGGTGATCCGCTCGAAGGCCATGGGTCCCTCCTCCTCGTCAAAGGGTAGGGCGTCGGCGGCGCCGGCCGGCCCGTCAACTCCGCCCTTCCCTCGAGCAACTGGCCGGCGAGCTCCCGCAGCGTCGCCTTGGGACGCGGGTCCACCCACCGTCCCTGCGCCCTGTTCGGTGATCATCGCCGCAACCAGCGGATTGCCTCGGCGTTCGTGGCGAACGTCGCGGGTGCCGCCCGAAGCAGCCCGTCGCCGCCGCCCGGCCGCGGCCAGCGGCGGCAGTGACCCGCCGTTCCGGCGCCCCCGGCAGGACTCGAACCTGCGACCCGCTGCTTAGAAGGCAGCCGCTCTATCCATGCTGAGCTACAGGGGCACGGCGCCGTGAGGACGGCGACCTCCGCCCGGCGCCCGCGACCAGCGTAGGGGACGATCGCCGCGCCGCCCGCACCGACGTGGCGCGCCGCTCACGTCGCCTCGAAGGTGGCGGCCATCCCCTCCAAGAAGTGGCTCTCCGCGTCGCCGTCCTCCTCCTCCACCAGGTTGCAGAACAGCACGTACCTGCCGGCGGTGAGCTCGAAAGTCCCCTCGCACGTCTCCCCGGCGGCGAACGACTCCACCTCGCCGATGAAGGCCCCGGCCGGCAACGCGTCCTCGTCGACCCGACCGTCGACGACGGCCAGCTCCGCCGGCGATGCCGCTCGTACCACGACCAGCTCGTGCGGCTCGGCTCCCTCGTTGCGGAGGTCGAACGTCACCTCGCCGGCAGCCACCGACGCCGGCTCGGGGCTGACGGTGAACTCTCTCAGGGTGACCGCCACGGGCCGGCCCCCACCCTCGCCGACGGGATCGCAGGCGGGCGCCTCGGTCGCCTCCTCGGAGCCTCCGTCGTCGCCACCACAGGCGGACACGACCGCCGTCGCGGCCAGCAACACAGCGAACGTCCGTCTCACCGGGGCCTCCTGTCCGGGAACCACCTGCGACGGCCTGGCGACAGCGATCTTAGGGTGACCTAAGGCCAACTCGTCAACCTCCCGAAGATGTGGTTCTCGCCCAGTCGAACGGCGCCACCGTCATGCGACTGCGGGGGGGCCGGCGGCCACCGGGCCTATGCTGTCCGGGCTCGGTGGCTATAGCTCAGTTGGTTAGAGCGCCTGGTTGTGGTCCAGGAGGTCGGGGGTTCGAGTCCCCTTAGCCACCCTCCCCGCCGTACAGTTCACCGCACGCGCCTCTAGCTCAACGGCAGAGCAACGGACTCTTAATCCGCAGGTTCTGGGTTCGAATCCCAGGGGGCGCACCGCA